>JBEBTM010000147.1:0-9080 GCA_040393745.1 Thermogutta terrifontis
GTATCCAGCCACCGTCGCGCCAGGCAATCACGGCGGCTTCCCGATCGATTTTCATGCTCGGCAGTTCCACGTCGCAACCGGACTGCATTCCGCCGATTGTCACGGTTTGCTGTGAAAAGCTCTGCCCTTTGTGCTCACGGTCCGTAATATGGAAATACTCGATCAGCATGACGAAATGGGAAGTTTGGTGTATTGCGGTCGTTCTATCACGGCGTCGAAGGATCTTCCGGTGCGATCAATTGAGCACCCTTGACGTGCCAGATTTTTCCGGGTTCCAACAGGAATGAACGCTCCAGAATGTTTCGACCCGCGGAATCGTAAAGGATGATATGGTATTCACCCGGTGCGAGTTCGTTGAGGTTTTCCTTGAGTTCGATTTCGTGCCCTTCATGTTCCAGGTAAATCAAGCCCGACGCCTCGACCCGGATGCCTGTCTTGACAGACGATTCGAGTACGTGCCCGTTGTCTGTCGCCGGATTGTTGGCAGCGATCTGCGGGTGTTTCCCGGCCCGACCGTTCGGAGAAACCCTGCGTTGCATTGCCAGACCAAACAGGATCGCCGGTACGAGGAAGAGAACACAGAGAATCGCAATTCCTTTGGGAGTTTTCACCCGGGCGTCCCACCAGTCCATGTCGGCCAAATTCTCTTTCGTCGGCCATCCGCCCGTGGCCGGTTCCACAGGTTGAATACGTGAAGACGGGCTCGCCTCATCACTGAACGAACGGTCCTCGCCCCCCTGCTCCGAAGACGACTTTTTTTCAACCCGGTTGACGGATGAAAAGAAAATGAAAGGCCGAACATCCTTTGTCAAGAGGAGATTGTACGCATCCCGGGCCGAAGCGGGCCTTCGGTTCGGATCCTTGTCCAGCATCATTTTGAGCGTTCTTCGAAAATCGTCTTCAATGGTCGGCTTGAATTTCTGCATGGTCATTTCAAAACCGTCCAATTTTCCGTGCCATGTGTACCAGGGGGGGTCCTGGGGGATTTTTTTACGAAAATATTGTTCGAACCGTTTTCCGATCAGGAGTTCCAACGCGGAAAACGCCAGCGAGTACAGGTCCGCCGCCGCCGTAACCGTTCCATGACGATCGATCATTTCGGGAGTGACGTATTTTCCGGCTTCTTCGCCGAGCAGATAACCGCCGTTATCGGAAGGGCCCGGTGAGAAACCGAGCTTGACCCGGGCCGCGGCATAGGGAGCCACGGGCAGGAAAACCGTGCCGGGTCGGATGTCACCGTGAATGTGCCCTTCGCCTTCGAAGTAATCCAAGGCGTAAAGCGCATGCGTCATATAGGTTCGTACCGTACCGGCCGAAATGCGACCTTCCTGGAGAACGTCGGCAAACGTTTTACCACGTTCCTCCATGACGATCCATCCCGAGGCTCGATCGGCATCGGTGACCAGGACCAGGTGATCGTGCCGCAAGCGTGCCGCATTGAGGATCGATTCCCAAGCGAGGTCGTCTTCCCGGAACATTTCGTCCAAGACGAGAATCATCACACCGGCCTTCAATTCACGATGAAAGCCGCGATGGAGAACACCGTAGGGTGTGGGCCCGATCGGCTGGATCAGGCGGTATCTTCCCGGTTTCGAGGCATTTGGTTCCATTTCGCTCTTGTTTTTTCGTTACAGGTGCTTACTGTCCGGCGAGTTGTTCGTTGATGTGGCTCAGCAGTCGTTGGAGGCGTTCGTCGTTGTCACGCGTCAGCCGGCGGCTTTGGAGAACCCGGTTTTTTAAGGCGTTGTACTGCTGTCGACCTTTCTGTTTCGATTTTCCGTATTCCCGATGAGCCTGGATGAGCAGGGACGCATAGGTTTCGAATTCCTTGTCCTGCCGACCTGCTTCCTGGAGTTCCTGGCGGATCTGTTCGTAAGGTATGGAAGGCCCTGAGAGCGATGCATCGCGGTTTGTGGCGCCGTACATCACGATCAAGAAGGCACCGAGAATACACGCCAGAGTCACGGCCAATTGAATGAGCGTTTTGGTTGCGGCGGCGTTTTTCTCTTCTGATTTCTCCGGCATCGATTTCGGCCTCGGCAGCGATCGGTTTGACAGGGATGGCGGCAAGGCCGGCGACGGGGGTGAAGCCGATTCTTCCCGGGAAGGACGCGGGATCGGTTTCGACGGTGGTCGAAGCGCCTTTGACGCGGTTCCCGGCGACGGATCGTCACGGTCGACTTCCAGGCGAAGCGTTACCAGCTTCCCGATGGCAAGATCGGCCCCCGGCGGCCACGGCGTCATTTCGTCCCGCAAAATAGGCTTCCGTTTACAGGTTACCGCCAGCGATGTTTCACTTTGAATGAGATACTGGGCCGCTCCGGCATCGTATTGGATGGCCAGTGCAACGGGGGGAATCTCGTCCGACGGCAATCGGCACGCGCAGTTTTCGTTCGAACCGATTTCGAAAAAAGGGGTTCGAATCTTAAAATCCGTTCCGGCACCGATACCGGAGATCACTCGAATTCTGGCTGGCATTGCTTTTGCCGGGAACGCGGTGTCCCGGTTCATTGTTAGTGGGTTCGGTAAATCGCTTGAAGCAGGAACGGAAAAATGATCACCATCATGCATCCGACCATGATGATCATACCGGGGAAGATGATTTTCACTTGAGCCTGTGCGGCGACTTTTTCGCCCCACTGCTGACGTTTCAGGCGAACCTGGTCGGACAAGTTACGCAACATTTGAAGCAGTTCCGCCCCGGATTTCCTCGACTCTTTGAGCAATGAAGCGACTTCGAGAAAATCATCGTCCTGGACCTGTACGGCAACGTCCATGAGGGCGTCTTCCAGTGGGCGATTTTCGTTCATCTGGGCTTCGACGGCGCCGAAAAGATCACCCATCGGGGTTCCTTCCGTTTCCCGGGCGATAATTTCCACGCTTTCGTCCAAAGGATCGCCGGACCCTTGAATGAGCGACATGACATCCACGGCAAACGGCAAATCCTTCTTGATACTCTCCCGGGCCTGCGCCGCCGTTTCACGAAGCGCGTTCAGACGGATGATTCCGAAGAGATGATACACGATAAATCCGGCAATCACACCGACTCCGGGGCCGGCGACGAGCCAGAAAAAGATGCCCAACCCGGCGCCGCAAAGGAACGACTCGACGTGAATGACGCCCAGGTATTCTTCCGGTTGCCAATGTTGGTTGCGTTCGGCCAGCGGTAAGGCCGATCGAACCTGTTCCAATCGCGCGGAACCTCGACAGTAGTGGGCGAATTCACGGACCAACGCCTCGGCGTTCCGGAACACGAAACTGTATTTTCGCAGCAAAAATAATCGATTTTCCTCGTAGGACTTCAAATCCCGGGTCCGTTCCCTCGCGGCACCGCCCAGGAGCGACAAAAGAGCGCGAACGACGAGAAAAACGGCCAAACCGTAAGCCAGCGAGGCTAGGAGCAGGAAAATCGCCGCGGGATTCGGCGACGCCGAAGTCATCGATGATTCCGCCCAACAGAGTACGGGGTACATTTCCATGATTGAACGACTCCTGTCTTTCACTAAAAATCAATTCGAACAATTCTCTGGCCGATCCTGTAGCCGATGTAAACGATGAAAATGCTCGCGGCAAGGATCATTTGACCCAGGAAAGTCGAGAACATGAGCATCGTGCCGGTCCGATTCATCAGGAACGAGAGAACGAGGAATACAGCCGGAAACGCGGTCAGGATATTGATGACCATCTGGCCCGTGGCGGTATCCGCTTCGAGTTTACGTTCCAGACGCTGGTTTTCCTGGAGGCTGTGGAAAAGCCGGTCGAGAGACGGGCCCAGCTTACCGCCTTTGTCCTTGTTGACAATCAGCGCGATGGCAAAAAGGCTGAACGAAGGAAGGTTCAATCGGTTTTTGATTCGAGTCAGGGAATCTTCCAGGCTCAGGTTGTTTTCACGATCGTCGATAATCTGCCGGAATTCGATCGCCAAGGGTTCCTCGGCCTTCCGGGCCGCGATTTCCAAGGCGTCGTCAAGGGTCAAACCAGCCTTGATCGAGTTACTCATGCTCGAAATCACGGTGACGAGCTGGTCCCGCAAGAGGGTACGTCGCCGCCGGATTTGATAGGTCAGGATCAAACTTGGCGCTTGGTACACCAGGAAAAGCATTGCCACCATAAAGGGCCAGATTCGAAGGAGTGGTCCCAAAACGATAAACACGGCTAAAAGGCACACGCCCCAGAGCCGCAGGTACCGCTGCAAATGATGTGTCGAGACATGTAACTGCCGGAGCAAGGTACGTATATCCGCGACCTGTGCACCCGCCACGGCATCCCAAAGGGCTAAAAGCGGCCGGGCCAGCAAAGGCGCGGCCAAAGCGAAACAAATCGTACTGAGCAGAGGATAAAGGGACATCTTGAAAAAAACGGAGTTCAATCGGCATCAGATCGCCGATTTATATTTCAATGTCAAACAGATGATCAAACGGTTTGTTCATCGTGACCCCGCTTTGTCGTCGCCGAGCAGGGATTGTACGGCAATGGACGGAACGACGAAACCGATCCGCGGATTTTTTTCCGAAAGAAGGATGTCCGGGATCATCGAAACATTCGCCAAAGGGACGATCAGGGCGAGCTCATTTTCCTCAAGCCCCAGTCCGCCGGCGGTTTCTCCCGTCGAGGCGTATTCGTCTTCGTAATGCTCCGTCGTGGGATAGGAGACGACGGAAATGATCCGCATTTTGTCGCTTTTATTCCGTGAGGATTTCTGCGATTGTTCGATGATCTGGATCAAACGCCGGGTTTTGGGATCAAGTTCCTCCTGTCGGGAATCCTTGTTCATGACCCGTTTCGCGGCCACCGTGACCGTGGAGCCGTCGCCGCCTTTTCCGCCGTCGTTGGAAGCGAGCCGACTTCCAACGGAAATCAGACGGAACGGGCCGAGCAATTCGTATTTTTCCAGGACTTCAACCGCTCCCACATCGACGTGTTGCGGCAGTTCTCCGGTCGTAAAAGCGCGAATCGCATGCGTTTCGACCAACGAATAGCGGTCCTCCCAAGGGATAAATGATTTATTGTAATTCTGGTCCGTCCGGGGAAGCGAAATTTTTTCCAACTGATTTTCCCGGATCAATTCGCCCTGCGGAACATCCCGGACAAAACGAATATAATCGGTCATGCTCGGTTTCTGCGAAACCAGATAAAGCATGTTCAGTCCCGCGGCGGCGCCGGCGAGGAGCAGGGCGATAAAAAATTGTGCGATAAAACTGATTTTCATGACGATTCTTTCTATTCCAGGAGCCTTATTCCGTCCTGAGCAAAAATAGGGTTTTTATTTCAGTAACCGGTTCCAAGGACCAAGCTTCGATTCGCCGTTGATCCTGTCGGCACACCGCGTAAAACGGTTCCTGTTTGTCGATTCGGTTCCAGTGAACATGCCAGCCGTGTTGCGTCCAGCAAGCAACCAGGTCGTCGACCGAACTTGCGACCTGGAATAAATCAAGGAGCGTCTGGTCGTCGCCGTCGACTCGGCATCCGAGCCAAGTCGACGCCTCGGGCATCGGAAGCAGCGGCGTGCAGGATTCGATCTTCGCGGGCGGCGTTCCGTTTTGGAACATTTCCATGAGAGACCGTGAGGAAACAACTATGCCTTCGCCGTCGCGGAAAACCCAGCCGCCCTCGCCTTCGGGAAAACGAAAACGCGGAGTCCGGTCACTCTCTTCCGATCCGACTTTCTCCCGTCCCCGCGCGACCGGCTTGGTCACGTTGTCCGTGAATCGCCAGACCATTTGGAACAGATAAACGCCCAGAGCCAAAACGATCAGCAAGGCAACGAGCCGCTCGACCCGAATCGCCCGTCGAATCCATTTCGGGGTTCCGTCTTTCTTTTCGGGAGTTTTTTGCTGCGAAAACTCAGCGTTGCCATTCGTTCCGGAAGGCCCCGCAGGATCAACCTGGCGTTTTAGTTTTTTTTTCATGATTTTACCCCATTATTACGCCACGATAATAACGCCCCGGAGCCGCTCCGCAATATTCTTTGAATATTTCGTCGTGGATGGCAGAACCCTGTTTCCGTAATCGTGCGGAGTGTCCGGAATCGAAGCCGGAACATCCGGTTTCAGGATTTCCGCGTCTTCCATTTTCGGGGTTGCTCCCAGCGGCAAGGACGATAGGAAGCTCGTGATTTCCGTTTTGATTCCCTGGGCATTGTCGAAGGCGCCTTTGATGCCGCCGACAACCGATTGACCGTCTTTAACCAAGCTTGTCACGCCCTGGATCAAGTCGCCCGAATCGGCGATGTTTTTGATCGTTCTCACCAAGCCGTCAATACCCGCAACGACGTTCGAAAGGTTTTTCATGCCTTGGTCGAAATAGGATTTGACTCGTTCAAGTGTCGTCGCGGCCGTATTGATGACATTGCCGACTTTGTCGACGAAATCGCTCACCTTTTTAATGTAGGTTTGGACGATGTTCATGGCGTCAAGAACTTTATCCAGTCCTTTCGTGATTTTCCCGGCAATATCGGAAGTCGATTTCCCGATCACCTTTTTCGCCAGCGTGATGAGCGCCTTGAGTCGGGAAAAAACGTCGTTGGTCTTTTCCAACATGTTCTTTCCTTTTTTGACCATTTCGTCGACCTGGCCGACTGCCGCCTGGACTTGTCCGAGGATGTTGGAAACACGGTCGGCAAAATGACACAGGCCGTTTTGAATTTTCGCCGCCGTGGTCGACAGGGACAAAAGTTCCTGCTTGGCCTCGTGGTACTCTGCGAGCTTTTCCGCGCAGTCGGCAAACTCGGCTACCGGGGCGAAGTTCGCCTGAGCCGCGGTCCAGTTTTTTTGCATCTCCACCGGGAGTTCGCTGTCATTCTTGACGTTGTTCTTTTCCTTGTAGGTGTCGACTTCCGTTTTAACATCGAGGTAAACTTCCCGGATTTTCTTGATGACCGTCCCCGGATTCGATTTGAATGCGTGGCTTTTCAAAAGGGCGTCAAGCCGATCGAATTGGCCGTCTTTCAAAACGGCCTTGATTTCCGTGGTCAGTCGGGTGATCTTCTCTTGCAAGGTGTTTTTCAGCGACACGATTTCCCGGAGCATTTCCTCGGCCTGGGCGATTTCGCTTTGGATTTGCGAGAAAACTTCTTCAGCTTCATCACGGATTCCTTGGACCGTGTCCTTGGCGTCGTTGATTACGTCGGTGATGGAGAAATCACAATCGCCGATGGGTGATTCCAAGAATTCGCCGATGACGCGCGTGATCAGGTTTTTCAGCAGATTTTCATTGAATATCTCTTTCAGGAGATTGTCTTTCCCGACAAGCGATTTCAGGCTTCTGAAGTAATCACTTTCCAACATCTGGAAAGTTCGATTCAAATCGGCCCGGCTTTCGGTGCTGCACCAGGATCCGACGAGCAGAAAACCGGGGGATTCGACATCGATTTCGTACGTACCGAGAAAAAAGTCCGATTTGATCTTCACGGTGTCCGAACCGCCCGAAAGAAATCCCTTGGCGTCGATGTCCACGTCGAGTAAATCCGAAAAGGCAAAGGAGGCGGTTTTGGGAGAGAACGGCGCCAGGTCGGGACCCGGCGTGAATCCCGCGAGCATAAGTCCGGGCGGAACGCCGATGGATGGTCGCTCCCAATGCCTGAGAGAAAAGAGAAAGGGTGTGGTTTTTTCCTTGAGAACGGATTGCAGATTCTCCGCATGCGCCTGCTTCCAAAGATGATTCCGGGCCGAATTTCGTACATCGGCCGTTTGGATGCACACGGTCGCAACCTGAGAAATCAGGGCGAAAAGAGCCACGAGAACCGGCAGGACCAAGACCATTTCCAGCGGCGCCACGCCCCGGCGGGACCGTCGAAATCGATAATGATCATCGAGACTTTGAATGCGTTTACGGTTCATGGCGGCGGGTTAATGAGAAAGGAGCGTGTCATGTTCGCGGATGAAACGGCTTTGATTCAGCATGGGATTGTCATTCAGGGCATCCAGAAATTCCGTGAGCGGATTGGTGTTCTCCCCGGACAGCAGACCGAGCCCTTCCGATGTCAGGGGAACCAGCTTATTGTGCCATGTCAATTCGACCTGCGCGTTTTCATCCACAGGAGTTTCCTGTGTGAACAATTTCAAAAAGTTGCCCTTCTTCGGCTCGGGATACGGCGCGGACCATTCAGGCGCCTGGGTGGTCGGATTCGGGCGCCATTGAAGGGTGTCCCAACTCGTATCGGGCTGGCGATTGGTCCCAGGGGCGGCCCCCTTGGCCCGGTTCATACCCGCCGTATTATAGATCATCGCCTGGGCAAAGACGACATCCCCACCGCTGCGTCCCCGCTTGAAAAAGACAGGCGAAAACGGTGCGGTTCGTTGTTTCGCCTGGACCGCCGCGATGACGCTGAAAGTTTGCTGGGCTTCTTCGAATCCCTCGACCCAGGGTTCGTTTTTGCCCTTGTTTTCTTGCGTCGCACCCCGGATGAAATACATGCACGGATTTTTGAATGCATCGGGACTCGATGAGTAAATCGGCGCAATGAGCCCGTTCGCAGCCGAGGCCAAACCGCCTGAAGCCTTGTAATGCCGGTGGTCGCCGCTACGGAAACGATAGGATTCGTTGAGCACGAAACGTTTGAGCCAAAATTCGAACCGGCTCCTCAAACGCGACTGTTTCACGTTGATCAGCGGCAGGAGCCCGTCATCGAAACACGATGCCAGGGTTCGATACATTGAATGCGAGTAGGGCAGCGTGGCGCGGACCCACTGGGTTTTACTTTCATAGGTTTGATCGAATTTCAAAAGGTAACGAGCCGTATCATGGTCGCCCGAATCACCACCGCCGTCTCCCCCCGCATTTTCTTCCGCAGCCAAATCGTTCAATCCGCTTTGGATTTCGCTTTGAGTTTCATTGAGTAGCCGCTGGATTTCGGGAACCTCCCTTTGTTGTCGCGTGATTTCTTCAATCATGGCTCCTTCCTTGAGAACGATTTCCCGCCCTGAAGCATCACCGTATTTTCCCCACAGCTCCATTTCCGGGAACCCTTTTCCACCGGGTTCCCCCGTATCGGCAGGGTAAGTTTTGCCGTATCCGCCGTAAAACTTGTCGAGCCGTCCCGACTCGGGATTCGGCTCTCGGGAAATTTTGATTTCCCAGTA
>JBEBTM010000148.1:0-9076 GCA_040393745.1 Thermogutta terrifontis
CCGGAATCACCGCTGTTCGGTCATGCTGAATTATGCTTCGGATAAATAATCATTTTTTTATTTCAGAGGTGATCTCATGAATTCGCATCCCAATGCCAAAATAGAATTCCTCTGCAACGGTGTTGTCGTGTGTTCCATCGACGAAGAACGGGGGGTCACGGTCCCTTTGGAAAACTTCGATTTCCCTCCCATTGTCGGTCAGGAAATCTTTCTCGGAGGTCGTTGGGATACTCCCCGATTGTGTGCCTGTGACGACCTTTTCGATCAACACCCGTTAAGAGATCGGGAGCTGGATGACTCCCTGCTTTTTGCGGAATGCTCCGTCCGTTAAGAAGCCGCGAGGACGGGCTGTTCTCGAGAAATGATTCATCATTAATCGCACAATAAAATCCATTTTCGGAACAATGTCACAAGGAAGTGCTTGTTTTTACATGGAGGATCGGATCCGTTCTACAAGATGTTTTTATTTATGCTATGGAAATCTATTATCCTTTTGCTCCCGTCGTATCAGCTTCCCATGAAGTAACACCAAACTCTCCTTCACGATACTGGCCCGACCGGGAAACGGAGAAATTTATCCGATTCTGGACACCGGAATTGGAACAAATGGGGGCCGAACAGATACTCCACTGGGCGGCGGACACGTTTGATCTGAAACTGGCTTTGGTCACAGTGTCGTTCGGATTGGGCGGTTGTGTTTTGACTTCGATGTTGCCAAAAGTCTGTGCCGACTTGGAAGTCATCCATATCGATTCGGGCTATCTGTTTCCCGAAACACGGGAAACGGCGAATCGTTTAATTGAAAAATATGCCGTGAACATCGTTCGTCATTCCGCTGAAACTCAAACGGAGGAACGGGACTTCGTGCAGCCCGTTCCTCGCTATCGTTCCACTCCGGCCCGGTGTTGCCATGAACGGAAATACGGTGTTCTGCAAAAACTGGCTCCAAAGTACAGTGCCTTGATTTTTGCGGGTCGACGCGATCAAAGTCGTACGCCGTTGCCGATTCTCCAATGGGATGAACATCTCGACCTCTTGCGCATTTACCCCTTGGCGCGTTGGTCGAAACGCAGCCTTTGGGAAAAAATAACCAGAGAATCGATTCCCTATAACAGACTTTTGGATCATGGATATTCGGAAGTCGGTTGCATACCTTGTACGGTTCCGGTTTTTACCGACTGGGATTCCGTGGAAAGTGCGTGACGTGTTGTCGGACATAATATTCGCCTTTAATCGACAAAGGATACCTACCATGGTCAATCTGACCGATAATTCACGGATGCCGGTTACGGCTCCCATCGCCCTGGAGGACGAGCATCTAGCCCGCTATTTGGAAATCAGGATGCTCCGCATGTTGTTCGATCGATCCGGCCATCGCCCGATCAGCTGGAACACGGAAGGAGAGGTCGGCCCCGGCCAATGGAAAATGCGTCCTCATAAAACGAACGGCGGGGCGAACTGATGGAACCGACCAAATGTCCGCATCGTTTTCCCGTGCGGAACCAAATCGGCAGGAATGATCATGTTATGTTCTATGTTCCGTATTTTTTCGTGCATTATTTTGATGAAGCCGATATGATTTGAAAACGATCATGCGATATCGACAATCGATTTTTTGCGATGGTCGTTCATGACAACATGTTCCGGAGTCAGAATCGGTTGCTTGCCATGCCGATGGACGGCTTGGACGGCCCGTTTCATTCGTTTACAGGCGCGCATATCATCGTCGTTTCTGATGGTTTCGTGCCTGCAATGACGAAATACGATGATGTTTGATTATGTCGCACTCCATTGCGGTTCATCCCCTTTTCATCATTGACTGCCATGAACTTATTCAAACGCATTTTGGGCATCGGCATTCTCGGGATCGTTTTTACGGTCCTTGTCGCTTCCATCGCCATCGTCTGCGGCAACTTGCATCGTGCCGTTCAGGGGCGGGAAAGCGATCACCAGATTTTTCGCTCACAGATCATTTCGGCGGAAAACGCTCATCTGGTCTGGATTCGGAAGATCAACAACGCCTTGCTCACCAGGAACCCGAAAATCGACATTGTCACCGATGGTACCCTTTGCGGTTTCGGCAAATGGTATTATTCCGAAGGCAAGGAGATCGTCGAACATCTCGGCCCTGACCTGAAAAAAGGCTTCGAAGGCATTGAGGCGGATCACCTCCAAGTTCACGCTCACGGAAACGAACTGATCAAGCTCTGGAATCCGGAAGAACCGCAACCGGCCATCGATTATTTCATTCAACAGATTGTCCCGATAGCCAACAAGTTGATCGGCAATTTGAGTGAACTGGGCAAGGCGTCTCAGGCTGAAATGGAAACGGTTCATGTTCAAGGAGAACGTATTCTGGAAATTCAATACGCATTAACGATTATCGCCCTGATTGTCAGCGTGGCGATCCTGATTCCATTCTCGTATGTCACGGCCTCGGGTATCGTCCGTGCCCTGAATCGCGGTGTCCGGTTGGCCGAAGATCTCGAAGTGGGCAATGTGTCGACCCGGCTCAACATGGACCGCAAGGACGAAATCGGCGTCTTGGCGAAGGCGCTGGACCGGGCGGCCGAAATGATCGAAGGTCGGGCTCAACTGGCTCAAACGATCGCCCAGGGCGATTTGACCAAAGACGTCCGAATCTCATCGGAAAACGACCTGTTCGGACAAGCCCTGTCAACCATGATCGGCAGCCTCCGGGAATCGATCGGCGATTTGACGCGGATTTCCAGTGAAGTTGGCACCAACGCCGGCCAATTGGCCTCGGCAAGCGGGAATCTTTCCAGCGGTACGCAGCAGGACGCCGCACAGATCGGCGCGATGGCGGAACGGATTGAGGATGTCGCCAACCAGACGAGGGAAAACGCCGAAAATGCCAAGGAAGCGACCGGCATGGCGAACGCGGCCCGCGATGCCGCCGATACGGGCCAGGCGAAAGTGACGCAAATGGTCGAATCGATGGAGAAGATCACGCAAAGCGCCCAGGAAATCCGCAAGATCATCAAGGCGATCGACGATATCGCGTTCCAAACGAACCTTTTGGCCCTGAACGCCGCTGTCGAAGCAGCCCGGGCGGGTGCGCATGGCAAAGGGTTCGCCGTGGTCGCCGAAGAAGTGCGGAACCTCGCAGCCCGTAGCGCAAAGTCGGCGCAAGAAACGGCCACGATGATTGAGCGGACCATCCGGCAGGTCGAAAACGGCAATCAGGTCGCCAATGATACGGTCGAGTCGCTGACCCTGATCGCCGAGGAAGCAAGCAAAGTCAGCGATTTGATTACACGCATCAGCGAAAACGCCCTAGCGCAGTCGGACGGGTTGGGCAGGCTCAACAGCGAGGTGGGCCAGTTGAACGAAAGCACGGCCAGCAAATCGGCCAGCGCCGAAGAAACCGCTTCCATGGCCGTGGAAATGTCCAACAGCGCCAAACAGCTCCAGGCGATCGTCGGCAAATTCCGGCTCTGAAAAATGCTGCATCATCCCGGCTCAACGTTGAAAACCGTTCGGTGAGTATGATTTCGTCGGACGGTTTTTCGTTCGCCCTGTCCTCGACCGATCGTTTGTATCCACCCATTGTCGCCTTTTTACTTTGGCAAACAACGTTGACTTCGCGCATTAAAACACCTGTAGGGATATCCGTTAAAATCGTCAAATATCATCACTCGAAGGACCGATTCCGATAATGATGTTCTATCATTTTCACTTTCGGGGGCAAATCGATGAAAAAAATATGGTGTTTAGGCGTGTGTGCCATTCTCGCCTTGGGGGCGAGATTCGGCGAGGCGAACGAATGTTATCCCAACCCGTGCGCCCCCATCCTTTGCGATCCGTGTGGGCCGAACCTTTTCGACGGCTGCGGACGCAACCCCTCGCAATGGGTGATCGGCGGTCACCTGGAAGGGGGCCTCTACGCCAATGAATACGGCTATAAAAACGTTTATTACAGTACGGGATACAAAGAGTATGGCAACAACAGCCATTTGCTCAACGTCGCGGACACGGGCGGCCAGTTGAACCAGGGTTACATCTTCGCCCAACGGACGCTCAACAATCGTCACGGATGGGACGTCGGCGGCAAGATCAGCTACATGTTCGGGACTGATGCCCGGATGGTCCAGTCCCAAGGCTTGGAAACCGGCGCCGGTCACGCCTATTGGGGAACGGGCGATTATTATTCGGCCCTTCCGGAAATGTATGTCGAAGTCGGCCGGAAAGATTTCAGTATCAAGGTCGGTAAATTCCTTTCCATGCTCGGGCACGAAAGCATTCTTTCTACGGAACGGTTCTTCTATTCCGTTTCGCAGACGTATGGAGAGTTGGCCAAGACCCATACCGGCGCCGTGGCGAACTGGAACGTGAATTCCAAGTTGAACGTCTTCGGGGGCTGGGTCAACGGCTCGGATCAATTCTTCGATACAGGGGAGGACAACGCGTTCCTCGGTGGAGCGACCTACCGGTTCAGCGACCGCCTCTATGTCAAGTATGTCGCCATGGCAGGAACGAACACGAAAGCCATGGAGGTCGCCCTCCCCTATTGGGGGTACCGAGAATGGAGCTCGAAACGGGAATATTTCATGCAGTCGTTCATTGTCGGCGTGAAGCCCGGAAAACGATGGGATTATACCTTCGAGTGGACGTTGCGTAATACCAAGGCCGACTATGCCAAAAATCCCGACGGGCCCAGGTACGATCCCACTTATTTCGGCTGGTTCTACATGGGTGGTTATGGAATCAATAATGAATTGATTTACCGGATCAACCGGAAATGGGCCGTCGGGCTGCGGGCCGAATGGACGCACCGGTATGCTTCGGACTATTTCGAAGGGAAACTCGACAAGTACTTCGAATATAACGATCTATACTCTTTCACCCTGGCGGCCAACTGGACGCCGTGTAGCTGGTTGACCATCCGGCCCGAGTTGCGCTACGACAAGTTCGACGGCCGGGATGATTATTTCAACCTTATAGGCACGGCGTTCCGGAACAAACAGCTTTCCGGCGGGATTTCGGCCATGGTGAAGTTCTAAAACGAGCATTGAACCGGAAACGTGAGTTTCTGGCGGTTGTTGAATTTCTCTTTGTTTTCCTCTGAAAGTTCCAAGGTGACCGTCAAAAGGCGGTTGCCTTGTTCGTTTGAGATCCGGAGATTGGCGTTTTATTTCTTGACCTTGTCCATGACGGTTTCCGGACCCTTTTCTTTCACGCTTTGGGCTTTCGCGTAGCATTCGTTCAACGCTTGGAACGGAGGAATCAACTCCGCCATGACCGCTGCGTATTCCGCCGCGTCGGTTCGGTTCCAAGTGCTCATGATTTCGCACAGCACGGCGAAAGTGTCGATCGGCATGCAGCCCGCCTGGGACACTCGGGCGATCGTAATGTCCGTCGCCATTTTGCTCCAGTTGCCGGAAGCGTCGACGACACAGAAAACACGATATCCGGCTTCGACGGCACTCAAGGCGGGGAACGCCATGCACACGCTCGTCAGCGTTCCGGCAATGATCAAAGTCTTGCGTTTGGTCTTTTTGATCGCGTCGATCCAGGCCGGATTGTCCCAGGCATTGATCTGGCCGGTCCGGGGAATGTAAACCGCGCCGGGATTGGCCTTTTCGATGTCGGGAATCAGCGGACCGTTTGCGCCATCCGGGACGGATGCCGTGGTGAACGTCGGCACTCCGGCCAGCTTGGCCGCTTTGGCCAAGGCGATGACCCGGCGTCGCAGCTCCTGCTCTTCCATGTCGCGGACGGTCTGGAAAAGTCCGCTCTGGTGATCGACCAGCAACAGGACGGCGTCGTCGGGATCAATGGCCCACTTGCTCTTGGTAATGAGACTTTTGTCGTAATTCGCCATGACGGTTACTCCTTTTACGGGGGAAACGGATAAAAATGGACGCGGCCTGCCAACACACAGGCTTTCCCCATTCTAGGCGTCATGACGATCTTATTCAACGACGAATACTGTGCGTCTATCTTTTTTTCCAGTTATTACCTAATGCAAACTCGATCGGCGTATCGACGTCCATGTTACTCGATGACGAACACGGCTTTGATTCCTTGATTCGCGTTTTTTTCGCTTGACAGGAATTATCTCTTCAATTATAGTCATTTTCATACTATTAAATTAGGTAGATTATGGGAACGCAAAGACCGGATTCGCGACCTTTGTGAGGGCATGAATGTGTTTTTCAGCAGATTTGTTCCGTTTCGCAGTGCAAGGATGGAAATCACTGCATGTGAATTCGATCTTTCAACGGAGATGGGGCATGAAAAAACACGGCTTTACCCTGGTCGAACTGTTGGTCGTGATCGCCATCATCGGCGCTTTGATCGCCCTGCTTTTACCGGCGGTTCAGGCAGCCCGGGAAGCGGCACGGCGGATGCAATGCGTCAACAACGTCAAACAGCTTACGCTCTCGTTGCACAATTTCCACGACACCAATGGGCGTTTCCCGGCGGGAAAATACGACGAAATCTGGAGGAGATTCAAACAGCATGGCACAACGACGCCGCTCGGCAATTCGCAATATTACAGTTTCCTTCCACTGATTTTGCCCTCTATCGAACAGGAAGCCCTCTACGAATCGATCGTTTCCGCTTTGGAGATGTGTTCGAACAGTACCGATTCGGGTGCCGCCAACGGCTATAAGCCGGGAGACAACAACTCGATCCTGGGAAGGGAATGCCCTTTTAAGAATGTCAAGGTTTCCGTCTTTCAATGCCCTTCGGACCCGAATGCGAGAATTTTGGACAATAACGAACTGATGCGGACGAGTTATCACGGCTGTTGGGGCGACGTTCGCTGTGCCGACTCGACGGTCACCTCGGGGAAGGCGGTCGACCGGGGATTCCTGGTGCGGGGCGACTATTTGACCCGATCCATGGCTTCGATTACCGACGGTACGAGCAACACCATCGCCCTTTCGGAATCCCTCGCCGGTCTCAACCAGAGCAGCGAAAGCAAATATAAAATCGCGATCATGCGGTTGAGTTCGACGATACCACAGGATTGCATGGATCTTCGCGGCACCGGCGGTGATGTCCCGCCGACCATGGTTTCCGTGGCACATGGCAGAAAAGGGGTTTATTGGGCCCATGCCGCGATTTGTTATACGGGGTTTCATACCATTCTTCCGCCGAATTCCCCGAGTTGCACCAATGACACGAGCAGCGCCTGGTCGATTGAGGAGTCCGGTTTCATCTCGGCCGGCAGCTATCATCCGGGCGTGGTTGTCTGCGGTTATCTCGACGGATCGGTCGCTCCGGTTTCGGAAACGATCGATACCAACGATTTGTCCGTTTCCACGCCTGGCGACTATCAGGGCGAATCGAATTACGGCGTCTGGGGAGCCTTGGGAACCGTCGGCGGCGGTGAAACGAGCTCGTTTTAGAATAACGCCGCCAAGCACGATCGGGTGGAGCTTATCATAATCTCCACCCGATCGGTTTTTTACTTCTTCTTTCGTCGGCGACCGATCAAGCCGAGTCCGGCGATCCCGGTTCCGACGATCAGCATCGACGCCGGTTCCGGCGTGGCCGATCCGGTTTCGGGCGAACCGCCTTCGTATCCGGCCAGGTACAAAAAGTCCTGGGTATTCGTGCCGTATTCGTCGGTGTTGTTCATGACGAACACGCTGTAATCGCCGATTTCATCATAAAACCGGCCCGGATCGTAAGTCTGTTCCCAATAGGATTGATCGGGATTGACGTCGAGCATCGCGGTCAGATACTCGCTTGTCGACCAACTCAACCGGTCGTCGAGCCCCATCACGGAATGGAGGGAACCGATCAGGTCGCTGTCGCCGTAGTATGACGGCGACTCGTAATCGTAACCGTCCAGCATGCCCGACGCGAAATTGGCGTACAGGTATGCCGCTCCGACGGTCAATGCGTTGCCTTCGCTGGTTTTGGTCGAGTTGCCGTCGTAGTTCAGTTGCGAAACGTGTCTCGCACCCGTCCCGATGATCGGCTCGACGCAAAAGCTGTACGCAAAGTTTTCTCCCGACGTCGAGGGGCCGTAAGCGCTGAAATCGGCTTGCTCGTAACCTTCGACGTTTGTCATGACCCAGCGTCCCAAGCTGGTCGACACGGTGTAATAATATCCACGCCCGTCGTTCAACGAATTGAACGTATCGACCACGTTTTGCGTTTGGCCGGTCACGAAATCGGCGTGAATCTTCGTAGGTGTCGCCAACCAGGCTACGGTTAAAATCGCAACAACCACCGGCACTGTGATGTTTCTCATTTTCATTTTTCATCCCCTTTCGACTTCATTTCTTTCCCCGCTCAAAGCGGGCGGCCTATTGCCGATACGGAAAGACGAATGCGTCTTTATCGCATTTCCAAATAAGCACCTATTCGGAATGTGAAAGAAATTCATAAGTTCGGCAAGAAGCGCAACACAATAACGAGTTACGGTCTTCGAGAAGTCGTGCAACAGCCGAAAGGCCGGTTCCACATCCATCAAAGGGACTTGCAAGAATGCCTCAAGAAGCCGGAAATTGAATTTTCCGTATGGTGACTTTGATCGTGTCGGTCAAGATAATAATATCGCAAATGCCATGCCGATTCTCGAACGGTTTTACTTTGTTTTATGAACCTGTTCGGCAATAAGGCGTTAGAGAAAATTTTTTCGTACCGCTCCATTCACTCAAAAACCATGCCTGCCGAAATGACATGTCATTTCGGCAGGCGGTCTTCAACGATGTGTTGTCATCCAAAAGCAACGGGTAATGACCATTCACTCCGGTTTGGGCGTTTTCCCCTCCGTTTTCGGGGCGATCGTTTTCAAGGGCAAGGTGAAACTGAATTTACTACCGACACCGAGAGTACTTTCGACATGCAATTCGTCGCCCCCCATCAGCTCGATTAGGCTCCGCGTGATCGGCAGACCAAGACCCATTCCGCCGAAACGCCGCGTCGTGCCGTCCTCGCCCTGGGTAAACGGTTCGAAAACCCGGGCCGTCTGCTCTTCGTTCATGCCGATACCGGTATCGCGAACTTCGAACCGGACGTCGATTCGGTCGTCATGGAGCGAAACGACCGACGCCGACAGTTTGACGATCCCGCAATTCGTGAATTTGAC
>JBEBTM010000149.1:0-9075 GCA_040393745.1 Thermogutta terrifontis
GAGATTTCAGTCCCGGACGGATTATTCACGTTATACCACAACTGCCAGCGAGCGGTCTCTGCCGTGACTACAGGCCGCACTCGCCGTTGGTATGCGTTTACTTTGAGAACGGGACGCGGTATACTACGGCATGCCGAAGAGGCGTTTTCATGCCGCAATCCTAACGGGGCCATTATGCTTTTTTTGATCTTCCTCTTCTTCTTGGGAGCTCTCCTGGGGGTCGTGACGAATGGGTTCGTCGACCGTTTTGCCTGGATTCCACGTTTTCGTTCACCTTGGCGCCGCCGCCCGGTCGAGGCGGAAGCGCTTGCGCGGCAGTGGCCGGATTACCTGCCGATCATCGGCTGGATCTTCATGGCCCGATGGGGCGAGGCCATTGAGCGGACGCCTGAAAAGGACCGGATTCCTGGCTTGGAATCCCGGCGATTCTGGATTCGACCCTTTTTCGTGGAACTGTTCTGCGCTTTCGGTTTCGTTACCCTATACATTTGGGAAATCGGCGGCATGCTACAGCCCGGCGGCGTGGGGCCGGAACCTGCCGCAGTGGTTTTTCAGCGGTATTGGATTCACTTGACACTGTTTGTCCTGTTACTTACGGCCACGCTGATCGACTTTGACGACATGATCATTCCCGATATTCTCACGGTGTCGGGTACCGTACTGGCCCTGGTGCTGGCAACGCTTTGGCCGCAACTTCAACTGCCGGCGACGCAATTTCGTGTTGACGTGGTTTATCGGGCCAACCCCAAGGCGCAGCGTGCCGAGGAGAATTTCGACCTGATCTATTCGCAAGAGCCGAAACCGGTCCCGCTGAGCGTGACGAGCCCCAATCCGCCGCTGACGCTGCCGCTTTCCTGGAAGTCGCAACTTCTCATGGCCGGGCTCTGGGTCTTCTGGTGCCTGGCCATGTTGGACCGCGTCTGGTACGGACGGCGGTTGGGTCTGCATCGGTCTTTGGCGATTTTCCAGCGGCATCTGGTCCGATCGCCCCGAACGAAATACTGGCTCGGAGCCCTGCTTCTCGGTCCCGTGGCCATTGCCGTCCTCTTTCATACGAAGGAACTCTGGTCATCGGTCCATGCCGTGGGGCTTTTTTCCGCCCTGGTTGGCATGGTGACGGGCATGTTGCTCGTCTGGAGCGTCCGATTGGTCGGCGGTTTCGCCTTGGGACGGGAAGCGATGGGATTCGGCGATGTAACCCTGATGGGCATGGTTGGCGCCTTTCTCGGCTGGCAGGCGTGCATTCCGATCTTCTTTTTGGCGCCGATCTTAGGAGTCGTTCATGGTATTTTGAACGCGATCTTCGGCCGGGGTAGGGAATTCCCTTACGGTCCGTGGTTGTGTTTGGCATCGGTTTTGGTCGTGATGGGTTGGCCTCATTTTTGGGAGCGGTTGGCTCCGATCTATGAACTCGGCTGGATTTTGGGGGGCGTGATGCTCGTGTGCCTCGTCCTGCTGGGCCTGATGTTGTTTGTCTGGGCTCGAATTCGAGCCGGACTTTTTAGCCAAGAGTCGAAAGTATAACGCCGTCCCTCCGAGTTGCGTTTCGCACCCGCTTGGGGGCTTCCACCACGAGATATTCCGGTTATAATGATGTCTCTCAGAAGTTGTCGCGTTGCCAGGCAGAATTCGGCGTCGCACTCAATATATTGACAGTTAAAGACTTATTGACAAGGAAATTCGACAATGGCCGGTAAAAAAAGCAAAAAGAAAGCCGAAACCGTGTTTCTGGTCTGTGAAGAAACCGGAGAGTACAATTACGCCGTTCGCCGCAAACCCGGCGGTGAAAAATTGCGTCTGAGCAAATATTGTCCCCGGCTTCGTAAGCATACGATACACAACGAAAAGAAGAAATAAGCGTCGACTACGGCATTCCG
The DNA here is from genome assembly GCA_040393745.1 of Thermogutta terrifontis. Taxonomy (GTDB): domain Bacteria; phylum Planctomycetota; class Planctomycetia; order Pirellulales; family Thermoguttaceae; genus WRKP01. The sequence goes on from JBEBTM010000149.1 coordinate 1,878, forward strand.
CCTTTTCGGCTGTGTCGTTTTGGATGCGCTGAGTGTATGCGCCGATCTATCCGGAGTTCACCGCTCCGGATTTTTTTTGCCTTTTCCCCCATGAAGGCCATGTCAAAACGCTGGATTATCCGGTCGGTCCAAACCGATCTTGCCAATGCTCTTGCCGGATCCGCGAGGATTTCGCCGCTACTGGCCAATCTCTTGGTCGGTCGCGGGGTGGAGACTGTCGAGGCTGTTAAAACGTTTCTTGACGCCGATTTTCGGACCGGATTCCGCAAGCCGGGCCAATTGCCCGGTGCCGACGCCGTGGCACGAAGACTTTTCGAGGCAGTCCGAAATGGGGAATCCATCGCCATTTACGGCGACTACGACGTCGACGGCATGACCAGCACGGCCATTCTCTGCAAAACACTGCAAGACATTGGTGCAAAAAAGGTTAGGCACTATATTCCGAGTCGGCTCGACGAAGGTTACGGCCTTAACTCCGACGCCCTTCGCAAACTCAAAGCCGAAGGCAACGACCTTGTCGTCACCGTCGACTGCGGCATTACGAGCCTCGACGAAGCCCGGCTGGCGGCCGAGATCGGGCTCACGCTCCTTGTCACGGACCACCATATTCCCGTAGCCGAACTTCCCCTCGCGGCGGCCATTGCCCATCCGCAACTGGTCCGCTTCCCGGTCGAGGGCGGATCTCTCGTCTCAGCGGCATCGCTCACACCGGAGCAACTTGATCAAGCGAAGCGGTATCCTTTCCCGGAGCTCTGCGGCGCGGGCGTGGCCTTGAAAGTCGCGCTCCGGCTCAACGAAATTTCCGTGAAAGAATCAGGTAAACGGCTCTCCGATGCAAGGATTTGCGAGCTGATCGTTTTGGCGGCCTTGGCGACTATTGCCGATTACGTCTCACTTCTGGGCGAAAATCGTTGCCTGGTCCGGGCGGGTCTAAACCTACTCCGCGCCGGCGACGTTTCCACAGGGTTGACGCAGCTTCTCAATGTCGCCCAAGGCACGAAGCAGGCTGAGATCCACGAGGAATTCGTCGCCTTCCAAATTCAGCCGCGACTGAATGCCGCCGGGCGGCTCGGGCAGGCGGGGCTGGCCGTGGAACTGCTCCTCAGCGATAATCCGGTCCGGTGCAAAACGCTCGCTACGGAAATCGATTCGCTCAATAAGATGCGCCGTGAAACCGAAAGCGACATTCAAAAAGCCGCCGAGGATCAGATTCACAAAAAGTACGACAAGGACGCCCCTGCATTTATCTTAACCGGCGACTGGCACAAAGGTATCATCGGCATCGTCGCCAACCGGATCATGGAGAAATACCACAAGCCCGTGATCCTGATCGCTGTGAATCCGCTTTCCGCCGGAGACGAGCACTTCGGCGTCGGGTCGGGCCGGAGTCCTTCCACGTTCGATCTGCACGAAGCCCTGCAAGCCTGCGAAAAACATTTCGTTCGCTTTGGCGGACACGCGGCGGCGGCGGGATTGACCATCGACCCGAAGAACATCGACGACTTCCGAGAGGATTTCCTCCGGTTTACGGAACGGAAAATCGCGGAGGAGGAACGGGTTGCCGAACTGTTCATCGACGGTGAATTCCCGCTGGGTATGTTCACACGGCAAACGATCGACGAAATTTCCAACCTGGCTCCGTTCGGTTCGGGCAACGGGCATCCGATTTTCATGGCACGGGGTGTTACCGTGGCCTATCCGAAACCGATGGGCCCCCGTGGCGACCACTTTTCCGCCGATTTTTCACAAGACGATATTGCCATTCGCGGCATCGCCTTCGGACGAAAAAACTGGATCGAGGAAATGCAACCGTACACCCGCCCGCTGGACATCGTCTTCGAAGCCAAGATCGGCAGCTACTCGAAAAAGGCCGAACTCTCGATTATCGATTGGCGTTTTTCGGGGGAATAAAAACCGTCTCCAAACGCAATCGTGCCGATGCGAACGGATTGCCCCGCCCCCTTGTCAATCTTTCGATTCAAAAGGATAATACCGGCGGTTGAAACTATTACCCTCTATTAAGGAGACTTGACCGTGTACGATTCTGTTGCCGTCGTCGGGGCCACCGGGGCCGTTGGAACGATCATCCTCAAGCTGCTCGAAGAGCGGAACTTTCCGTTCAAGACGATCAAGTTCCTCGCATCCAAACGCAGCGCCGGCAACAAGCTCAACTTCATGGGCAAGGAGTACACGGTCGAAGAAATGGTGCCCGAAGCCTTTGACTGCGTCCAACTTGCCATTGCCAGCACGCCGGACGACACGGCCCGGGATTTCATTCCTGACGCCGTCAAACGGGGCTGCCTGGTCATTGATGAAAGCGGCTATTGGCGGATGGACCCCAAGGTGCCGCTGGTCATTCCGGAAGTCAACCCGGAAGCGATCAAAAATCACCAGGGTATCATTTCGAGCCCGAACTGCTCAACGACGCAGATGGTCGTGGCCCTGAAACCGTTGCACGACTACGGAAAAGTTACCCGGGTCGTCGTGAGCACCTACCAAGCCGTGAGCGGCGCCGGTTTGGCCGGGACCCGCGATCTCGAAGGCGGCAGTCGGGCCGCGCTGGACGGCAAAGATTACAATTACGAGTGTTTTCCGTACCCGATCGCATTCAACTGTATCCCGCAGATCGGCGGCGTGAAAGAGCAGGGCTACACATCGGAAGAGCTCAAGTTGCTGTACGAAACGCGGAAGATTCTCGGCGACGATACGATCCGGGTGTGCCCCACGGCCGTGCGGGTGCCCGTGGCCAGTTGCCACAGCGAAAGCATTTTGGTCGAAACGGAAAAGAAGATCACCGCCGCCGTGGCGAGAGAGCTTTTCGCCACGATGTCCGGCGTGGTCGTCGTGGACGACATGGCCAAGAAGCAATATCCGATGCCGTTCCAATGTACGGGCCGGGACGAAGTATTCATCGGCCGGATCCGGGAGGATATCTCATTGGATAACGGTCTGGCGTTCTGGTGCGTGAGTGACAATCTCCGCAAAGGGGCCGCGACAAACGCCGTGCAGATTGCGGAATATTTGCAACGGCAATAATGGCCGGTATTGACGGTGATGTTGAAATGGGACTTCCGGGGGAGGCACTTCGCCACGCCCCCGGTTCGGGTGTTGCTTATGCAACCCTGCGGGGCGATTCGGCATTGTCTTCCGTTTGTTGCGGTTTCTTTGCCGTTTTTTCTTTGTAATCCTTCCAGCGGCGGTGCAGCCACCAGTATTGGTCCGGATGTTCCCGGATGCCGTCTTCGAGCTTCTTTGTATACCACTGCGTGATCTGTTTCACATTTTCAATGCCCGGCGGCGGATTGGCGGGATCATACACGCCGGTGATGTGAACGTCGAACTCCATCGGTACAAACCGGCCTTTTTCGTCGACCCGGCGTAGCGAATAACAGACGACAATGGGGGCCTTGAACTGGAGCGACAGCAGGGCAATCGCCTTGAACGTCGAGGCCGGTTTGCCGAAGAAATCGACCATGCAGCCCTTGGGGCCCGCTGATTGGTCGGCCAGGAACGTCATCACGCCATGATTTTCCAAAACATGCAGGATATCGTTGTAGCCGCCGTTTTTCGAAATGAGAAACTGGCCGGTCGACTCCCGAAAACTCTTGACAAAGCGGTTCAAAAACGGATTATCGAGCATTCGGGCCACGGAATTCGTCGGATAAGTCAACACTCCGAGCGTGTAGCCGCCGAACTCGAAATTGCCGAAGTGCCCCGTGACGATAATCAATGGCCGGTCTTGGTGGAGCAGGCTCATCAGCGGCGAGGCCCCGTGCAGTTTGATGTGCTCTTTCCAATTGAGATCGCGAACTTTCCGACCTGAAAGCGCGATTTCCACGCCCATGAGCAACAGGTGCTCCCACATGGCCCGAATGAGCGTGTGTCGCTCTTGGGCGGTTTTTTCAGGAAACGCGGTCGCCAGGTTTTCTTCGAGCAATTTCCGGCGCACCGGCACGATGTCCGTGAAAAATCGGGCAAGCCCCCTCGCTACGGCATGTCCGGACTTCAGACTCAACGACTGAACCACACAGAACATCACGCGAACAATCAGATAAACCAGGTAATCGCCAACAACTTTCACGGCACCGTTTCTCCCGTCAAAAACCGTTTAGCCGAGCGGCGAAGACGCCGACGGGCCCCTAATTAGGCCCGCATATTAACGAATCTCCGAAAACGAATCAACCCGTTTTTCTTCTCCAGACTCTTGTTGGACACATTCTGCGATCATTCGGCAGATTTCCGGGCTCGCCCCCACGGTTTTGGCCCGGACGAAGTTCAAACCCACCTCCGCACAGGTTGCGGCCAAATCCAAATCCAGGTCGCTCACCGTTTCCATATTTTCGCAAAAGAACCCGATGGGACAGACGACCACGCCTTTAAACCGCCCCGCCTGTCTGATCTTGCGAACACGATCCGCAACATCCGGCCCAAGCCAGCGCCGGGGATCGCCGCCACTACGGCTTTGAAACGCCAGCTCCCAGGGTAACGACCCGCAAAGTTCGGCGACTTTGCCACAGGTCTGCGTAAGTTGAGCAACGTAGTCAGACCGATTTGCATCCGCTTGGAGCACGCTGTGGGCCGTGAACAGAATCAGGGTTTCCGCATCGGATTGCCGCATGGCCAAATTGTCCAGCGAATTCCACGCCAAAGCTTCGAGCAACCGGTCTGCTTGAGCTCGGAGAAAGAGCGGATGATCAAAGGGCAGGGGGGCTTTCTCCAAAATGGGTACCGGCAATCGAGCGGCTCGTCGGATTCGGGGGCGAGTCGCCTGGAGCACATCGGCGTAGCGTTTATTTCCCGCCAGGGAGTCGAAAGCCGAGGTAGCGAAACACGTTGCGCGCCGAATACCATCACGGGCCATTTCGGCAACCGTCTCTTCGAGCAGTGGCCGCCAAAAGAGATTGCCCCAGTAGACACGGGGAACCCGGGCTCCGGATGGCGTTAAATGGTTCAGTTCCCGGCACACACCGGCCATGATAGCCCGACATTGGTCACCCAACGGACTGAACCGACCCGTTTGCTCGTCCAGACGGTAATATTTTTCCGCCACCGCTTCCAGCCGTGCCCGAGACACGCCTTTGCCCTGCAACACGTTCTCCAGGAAGGGGATAACGTCTTCCTTGTTTTCGGGAGCCCCATAGGAAACAAGGAGCAAAGCGTCCACCGGCGGCAATTTTTCAGGCATCAAAACGCAAAAACGGTGTCAAATCATTTAGCCCTGCGTCCTGGGTACGGACGCTCCCATCGATACGACCTCATTATCGGACAACTTTCCGGAATTGTCAATTCTCACCCAGCCGTTACAAACAGCATTTCCCCGAGTATAATAATTACCGGTGTGATCCATTTTCGATAACTTGACAAGATCGGATTTTTTTGCCCACTGACAACGGAAGCTGAATCATCATGAAACGTATATTCTTTTACGCCGTTTTCGCGGTTTTGTGCGGAATAGTCTGTGCCGATTCCCTCTATGCTCAAAACACGGGCAACAACGGCAATACTGGGAATACGGGCAATACTGGCAACACAGGAGGCACCGGCACGAGTTCGGCGACAACGGGCACAACAACGAGTACCTTCGACGAAGCGGGTGTGACTCCCGAGGCCCAGGCGATCGATCGAACCACGGTCACGGGCTTCGCCGGTTATCCCACGGATACGACATTCGTCGGTCGAGAACAAACCTTTGCTACCGAGTACTCCCGCACGGGCAACTCGACGACTTCAAGCACCCGATCGGGCAGTCGAAACAGCGTGGCGTCGCGATCCCGAACCAGTTCGTCCGGCATGGGCCGAACGTCCAGCTCGAATAGCAGTCAAGTTCGAGCCCAAACAACAATGGACTTCCAGTTCGCTACGCCGGAAATCGACTTCCGGACCACGGCCCTGCGGGATCGGATGACCCGGCTTCCGAGTTTGCGGCTCGCTCCCAAGCAGGTTGACATCCGCCTCGAACGGCAAAAGGGCGAGAACATCGCTACGCTCACGGGGACCGTCGCCACGGCGCGGGACCGGAAGCTGCTCCAAAATCTCCTGCTCTTGGAGCCGGGCATCGACCGGGTGGACAACCGGCTTGAAATCGCTACGGTACCGGGGAAAGTCGACAGTGTGCCCCAGTTGGACCCCGTTGCAGAAAAAGATTAATGGTGGCGAATTGAATTTTCCGCTACATGAACCCCACATGTGGCTTTTTCGGCTTTCATGCTTGGCATTGTACTTGACGCCGTGAAAGTGGTGGTGGTGAGGAGGGTTTTTGCCATCCTGTTCTTCGGGCAAGGCGACCGGCTTTTCACCCGGTATACCGCGGTCCGCTTCGGCACATAATCGAGCCGGTAGGTTGCGAAGCGCGGCCTCGGAGTCTGCATATCAATCTTTCCCCGAAAAACAAAAAAAGTCGCCGACCTGTTCTTGATCGAATACACCCGATGCGGCTATAATGTGGTTCTGTTGCTCTCACGCATTATTTTTTCGTGGAGAGAGCTGTTACGGACAAACAATAGAAATGGTGGTTTTTCCTTAATGGACCAGGGTCAGGGTTTCCCCCAATGGAAGAAGGGCGTGCGTTATACGGCCCTGAGCGACATCGGCCTTCGACGAGCGAATAACCAGGACTCGTATGCGGTCAAGCTCGCATCCACGGCCCGGCAATGGCTCGATCGGGGCCATCTTTTCATCGTGGCCGACGGCATGGGCGCCCACGCGGCCGGTGAAGTCGCCAGCCAACTCGCCACGGAAACGGTCGTCCAAAGTTATCTGAAACGCACGTCCGAACCTCACCCGCAGGCTCTCGTCCAGGCGGTTTACGATGCGCATCGTTTGATCCGTGAAAAGAGCCGAAGGGAAGACGCTTATCGTGACATGGGTACGACGTGCGACGCCGTAGCCATGACCTCTCAAGGGCTCCTGATCGCCCACGTCGGCGACTCCCGGGTCTATCGTATTCGAGGTCAGGTTATCGAGCAGTTGACATTCGATCACAGCTTGGTCTGGGAAGTTTGTATGGCGACGAATCTGCCGTTCGATCAGGCGCCGTCGTACATCCCGAAGAACCAGATTACCCGGTCGCTCGGGCCCACGGAAAAACTGGTTGTCGATTTGGAAGGTCCGTTCCCTATCGCGATAGGAGACGCGTTCCACGCCAGTAGTGACGGGCTTAGCGGGCAGGTAAGCGATCGCGAAATCGGTGAACTCCTGG
>JBEBTM010000150.1:0-9044 GCA_040393745.1 Thermogutta terrifontis
CATCGGCCCGGGTTTGCCGGGCACCGGGAAAGGTCAAAAGGTTCAGGTCGTGGTTCTTGGCAACTTCTTCACCCATGACGGCAAACTGATTGCCGGACCAGTTCTTGTGCGTCATTTGGGTCTGGGCTTTTCCTGTCGTGATGAAGAACAGGACCGAAAGAACAAAGGCCGAAATGGCAACCGGAATTTCCAATCGGCGGACGGAAGCGTGTTTTGTTTTTGTATGAGTCGTCATGGAATCGGGGGCGGTCGAAAGGATCGAAATAATACATGGATGCACAGTCCCGGATTGTACCGGAAACTGTCGGGAAACACAACTCGATTTTTTCCAAGGGGAATTCAATCATTCCCGGGCCGTTTAGCGATACCAGCGGGCCTCACGCAGGGTTTCCCGAAAATTCCAGAGCGACGGCGTGAGCAATCCGCTGATTCGAAGCGTGAGCGTTTTCGACGTGTCCGTGAACTCCGAGACCGCGAAGGCCCGCGCGGCCGGGTTGGTGTTCGCGGCCACGGCTTTCAAGCCCCGGAGTTGATTCGGATCCCCGCCGGCGGCGAACGCCCGGCCCATTTCGTAAGCCGAGAAAACGAAGAATATGTCATACACGGGCAGCGATTGTGACATCCCCTCAATGGCGTCCATGAGCCGGTTTTCGGGCAACTCCCCCTGTCCCACGGCGAAACAGATTGCATCGTCACGAACGCCCAGGATCAGGTTTGTTTGTCGCTGCATCCACTCGGCCGGAATCAACGCCTTTAACGACGAATTCGCTACAAAATCGCCCAGGTTGAACGAAACCCTGCTAAGCGTGAAACCTTCCCAAACACCGAAATCCTTGTAAACCCGGCCTTGGTAAACATCGGGAAATTTCTCGGACAGTTCCGCGAAAACCCGGTCGAACGATTCCCGGAACTGCTTGCCTTCAACGATGTTATAGGCCCCCAAAACGCCGTGTTCCTGCGAAATCGTCAGAGCTCCGTCTATGTTCCCGCTCCGAACCGTCCCGATCAGCGCCCAGTAATAACAAACGCCGATTTGTCGAAGGATCGCCTGCAATTTTTCCCGGTCCGTCAGATTTCCTTCGGGCAGGTCATCCAGCGTCATCTCGGGCAACTTAGTCGGTAGTGGAATCGAATTCGTTTCCGGCTGCGTCAAGGAATCCAGCAGTTCCAGATTTTCCTGACGCTGCTCCGCCGGTTTTTGCGAAAGGAGTTCGGCCAAGCGGTCTCGATGATCCTGCGGTGCGTCGGGCGTTGGGGTGGGTGAAGTGAGTTGCGGGGCAATCTTCGGAGCCGTTTCGGCGGGTTGCGCGGCAAGATCCGACGGGGCAACGACCTGACGCCGACGCTGAACCCGGCGTCGGGACTCCGGTTCCGGCGTTTTTCTAAGCGACTGGCGCTCTTCGTCCGTCAAAAGATGTTTGCCGATGGATTCATCGATGACGACCTCAAGCTGCTCCCGCTGCGATTGGGTCAGATTCATGACCGTGTGCGACGCAAGAATCGCCTGGTCCGGATGATAAAACGCATGGAACGGGCTGGTCGCGCTGCGTCGGGCGTTGAGTAACCGGGCTCGTTCGGTGCCCGGCTTGACGATTTCCTGTTGCTGGACGATGTAGTCGTTGTTTTCCTCGTCATAGTAAACCCGATATTCCAGGAAGTCCGCTTGCTCGGCCAGCGAACGGATATGCCCCACGCCGAGCCGGGCCCAGGCTTTTTCGAGCTCCGTTTCCGCTTTGGCAACGGCCTGGGCTTCACCGATGGACAGGGCCGCGCGGGTCGAAAGTTTCGGCAGATTCTGGAGATCGAATCGGGCCGCGATGAGGCATTCCCGATCGAGCCCTTGCAGGAGAACGGTCGGATCATCCGGCAGAGCGTTGAGTTGTGTTTCCGAGGCGATGAACATCCAGCCGTTGTGCTGCTGGACGTACAGCCGACCCAGCGGCCACTGGGCAACTTCCTGCCGCAGGGCCAAGCGGCCATCAGGCGTACGTTCGACATAATCCCGCCGGAATGACTGCCCGATGCGGCTGTCGAGGCTCATGGGCGTGAAAACGAGGGGGTAATACAGGACACCATCGGTTTGAAGGAGCATGCCGACGGGCTGCCGGGTATCAAAACCCTGGCCAACAATTTGCTCGTAAACTCCCAAAAAAGCGTTGAGCATGGCAGGTTCTTCCGTGCTGCCCCGATTCAGACGAATTTCTTGCGCCACAATTTGCATTACCCGCTTGAATTCTTCGAAACTGGCCAGCGAAATCACCGCAACCGGTTTGAGTTCGCCGCTGTTACCGGTCACGCGACCGAGCAACCCCACGGCGCGATCGAGAAAACGCCCGTCCCCCTGAACGAGCGGCTCTTGCAGTAGGGGCTCTCTTGGGCCGACTTGATAACCGGGACCGGGATTTTGGAGTGCGGGAATCCGGCGAAGCTGTCGCCGCAAAATCTGCCCCGGGGCCGTTTCCACGGCGGCGAATCCAAAAATGACAGCAAAACACAGCACGAACCCGATGTTTTTTCTTAACATGCCAAATCCTCCGTTAAAGCCGACATAATCGCCATATCACTCATTATATTCCAAAACCGCGAAATCGAACAGGGAGGAATCCATCTTCCTGAACCAGGCGTCAAGCTGCGGAGTTTGCTCGTAAAATAACTCATGCGGTACGGAATGAAAAACCGAAAAAAGATTGAAGAAACCTGTCCACTTCGGCTTCCTTGCCGATTTTATGTCAAGTTTCCATTCGGCGGGGGACGATGAAAGCTCAAAGGATTCATCCGGACATTTTCGTTTGACGACGTGAATCCCCTGAAGACACATGGAATTCGGTTGTCGAAATCACGAAAGAAATTCACGACCCTGAAATTTAGTAGTACATCCGATGTCAGCACGGAGCCGTCGGCTCCGTTGGTGGCCGAGGCAAAAAACTCCGTTTTGAACGAAACCAGGTAGGAGGAAGGCATGCGACTCGCTTTAGTTCCGCTCATTCTCGCCGCATTTCTGGCCGTCGGGCCGACAGCGGTCCACGCGAACACAAATCAGGCGGCGGCGGAGAGAATCGCCGCCAGCTTGGCCGAACGTTTTCCGGGCTATGACATCCATGTTGCTTACCAGAACGGCAAAGTTCGCCTGGTCGGCAAAGTCGGATCCGTGGACAATATGCACGAGGCGGTGGAACACGTCAAGCGCGTCCCCAGCGTCCGCGTGACGGAAGTCGACAATGGCCTCCAAGTCGGTCAAGGCGCCCCGGTCGTGGCCGCGGCTCCCGTGCCGGCGGCCCAGCCGGTCCAACAACGTTCCGTCTTCACGCCGCAGCAGAAGAGCATTGCCGATGTGCAGGTTCCCATGCCGAAACAGGATCAGAAGATGGTCGTCGTTCAAGCCTCGGCTCAGCAGGCCGCCCAGCCGGTCCAACCGCCCCGATTGCAGCCGGCTCCGATTGCCGTGCCGCAGGAACAGGCCGATCCGAACGGATATTACGCCCACCAACACATGCAACATGGTTACTATCCGCAGCAAATGCCACAGGGTCAGCCGATGATGTCGACGTATCAGCAGATGCCGCAAGGGTATCCGCAGCAGTATACTCAGGGACAGCCCATGCCCGCCATGCCGCCGCAGCAGATGGCTTATCATCCCGAAGCCTATGGTCCGCAGGGCCCCATGCCGGGACAGTACAATCATCCGAACCTGCCCGAATACGCCTGGCCCAGCTATGCCTGCTATCCGAACTACGCGGAAGTCTGCTACCCGAAGCAGTATTCGCCGAAGGCTTGGCCGTACATCGGACCGTTCTATCCTTATCCGCAGACGCCGCTCGGATGGCGGAGAGTGACGCTGGAACACAGCCGCGGTTGGTGGTGGCTTGACTTCGACAACGGTGAACCGTCCGGTCCGTTCTCGCCGTTGTTCCGCGAACCGATCCGCTACACCTACTAAAGTGGGTACGTTCGACGCGAATTCCGAAAAGAGCCCTCCAGTATGGGGGCTCTTTTTTGTAATGCACTTCCCTCCGAGCCAAGTGACTCAGAGGTAGGTGACCCGGCGAAAGGATGCCTTCCAATTATTCCAAAAAGTCGAAAAAAACCACAAGTTCCGATCTTGCGTGGAACGATAAACTCCATAAGGGAGTTTATGGATTCTCCCTTGACGGACAATTCGATTCGAAATCGTCTTTGAATGACTTGACAGAGGAAAGACAATGACAAAGAAATTCGTTTCCCTCGGTGTTGCCGGGCTTGCGATGCTCCTGATCACCGCTTCGACAGGGTGCCTGACTTACGGTCCGACCTTGGGCGTGGCAAGTATTCCCGTGCCCGTGAGTCCCTATTTTCAAGACGAGTACGAAAAGCTGGCCTACGAACGGGCTCGATACGAAAAGGTCGCCATCCTGCCGCCGATCGTCGATAGCGAGCACATCGCCTTGGATCCGCCGTCGGACGACCAGTGTGTTCGGACCTTCGAAAAGATCAGTCCCATTGCCGGCTCGATTCCCGGCACGGAAACTACGATCCGCAATATCGAAGGCATGACCAAGGAACTGATCGCGGATTACGTCGACCCGCCGCGTGTCATGCCGCTGGTCGGACCGGTCCAGCTTCACCATGCCCATTACAAGATTACGGTTTACTACCAGGAACGCACCAATGTCGGTTGGCCGATTCCGTACACCATCAACGTCGAAGACGGCGTCGAAATTTTCTACATCGACAAGGATCACCTCCACCGTGTCGCGGGGCCGTATGTCGACGCGCCGATGATGTAAGACGACGCCCGGTAGAAATAACGCAAAAAAAATCCTGAAGGACGCCGACTGATCTTGGTCGGCGTCCGTTTTTTTGTTATGCTTCAGGGGATTGTTTTTTGCCAACTCAGCCCGGGAGGTCACGCCATGCCGCTTCGTTTATTCGTTTTGCTTCTTGCCGTTCTTTGCGCCGGGCTCGTTCGGGCCGAGAATGATCCGCTGGCCGCGGCGAAAAAGATGTTTGACGCCAAGGAATACGATGCCGCCCGATTGCTGCTCGAAGTCCACCTTGAAGCCGAGCCGCAGGCCGCTACTGCTGCCGAAGCGCGGTTTTACCTTGCCGAATCGTTCATGGCCTTGGGAAAATACGCCGAGGCCGAAAAGATTTTCGATTTACTCGTGAAGACAGCTCAAAAGTCCGCTTTTGCCGTGCCCTCGGAATTCCGGCTCGCGGAGATGCCGTACCTGCAAGAGAAGTTTGCCGTGGCTAAGCCGCGTTTGGAACTCTTTGTCGAACGCCACCCGCAGGACGGCAATTTGCAATTCGTGCTCTACTACTTGGGCGAAATTTCACTTCGAGCCGAATCTTACGCGGAAGCCCAGCACTATTTCGGATTGTCGGTTCGGATGTTCCCCAAGGGCGAAAAGTTCCTGGAAAGCCAGATCGGTTTGGCCCTGGCTTTGGGGCTTGGCGGAAAAAAGGCGGAGTCGCTGAAACTGTTCCAACTTCTTTCCGAGGAGAAACGCTTCTTGGAAATGCTTAAAGAAGGCACATTACCGGAAATGCAAACGCTACTCAACCTGTTCCCCGAACAAACCACAGAGAAGGCGTCCGAAGAGTCAACTCAAACTGCCGAAATCAAACAAGAGTCTGAACCGAAGCCGAAAAAGGTTCTCCGTGTTTCCACATCGTATCTCCCATCAGATGAAAGCATTATCGAAAAATTACTGGAACGCCACCCGTTGCCGAAAGACGCCGGAACGGTCCGCATGATCAAAGGAATCAGCAAGGATTTGATCGGATTTGAACGGCTTGGAGACGCGGATCGGAATGTTTCACGCTATTTCTTCAAATGCAAGGTCCGTTACCTCGATGTCGAAGAAACTCCGGAGTCGTTGATCGACACTGAAAAGGATCACACGGCCGAGTTAACGGTCATTGTCACCGCCGGGAATCAAAAAACGCAAGAGCCGGAAGTGGAGCCTTAGCGAAACTTCCGGGGGCCCGGCTCGATCAGCTATAAAGTAATTGCGATAATTGCTCCTGGATTTCCCGTAAGCGTTCAGGTTCGGGGAGAGCCGCGAAGATTTCGAATTCCACGTTTTCTTTCAAAGCGTACACGATCAGCGTCTTGACGCCATCGTCACTGGTTTCTTCGCGTTCGTAACGGAACAGTCTCCGGCGAATCAGCAACAGGGTGAGCACATACAGCATGTCGGCGTTTTCCGGCTGTAACCGAAGCTCCGAGAACAGGTTGAGTAGAATTTCGTTCGGAGCCAGACGGGCTTTTTTGTCCGTAACCACGGGCAATCGTGTTCTCCACCAACCGAGCAGGTTTTCCGTCGGGCCGGGCCAGTGTTCCGGGGCATAATCCAATCGCCGGAGGACGCTTTCTTCTTCGGTGAGCGTGGAGAAAAAATCTTCGCCAGGCACCAATTCGCGCCCGCTGACGCAGCAAAGGCGTGTCGGTTTCGGGATGTCCAAGGTCGTGCTTCCTGCCGTGTGGGTTATCAAGATCAAGAAGGGAAAAAACCGCTGGAGATTAGCGAATTTTGTCCATGCCGAAAAGAGCGGTTTCTCATCGCGACCGTATTGTCAATTCAAATGGCCCACGGCTCGTTGGAGACGCAGCGTGGCGACGATGGCGTCGTAGGTCGCATGGCAGAAATTCATCGCGGCCAAGGTTTGTTGCGTTTGGGCGTCGAGTACTTCGGTATGATTGACCAAACCCTCTTGAAATTGCCGATTGACGACGCGGAGGTTTTCGTCCGCCTGCGACTTGCCCAATTCGGCGACCTGGATTCGACTTCGCGTTTCCCGTTCCGTCGTCCAGGCGGCCCGAACCTGCAGCGCGATGAGCGACCGGGTTTCCTCCCGCATCCGGGCGGCTGCCGCGGCGTTCTGCTGGGCGGCCCGTTCCCGTGCCCGGCTGGCCCCGCCATCGAAGGGCGTCCAAGAAAGCCCAACGCCGCCGCTCCAGATCGATTCTTGGCTCAAGTGCGAATTTTGGAGGTAATTATGTGCCCCCACGGCAACGACCTGCGGTAGCCGATCCGCTTGGGCGGCGCGGGAAACGGCGGAAGATGCCCGGGACTGTGCGGCGATCTGGTTCAGTTCCCGACGGCAACGGAACGCCTCGGCGGTCAGGATGTCAAGTTCACCGCTGAGTTCGGGAACGTCCATATCTTCAACGAAAACGGGAAAATCCAAGGCCCGCCCCATGTACCGGTTATAGGCGGCTTCAGCGATGAAAGCCTGGTTTTCCGCCTTGAGAGCCTCTTGAGCGGCATTGGCCCACGCCGTTTGAGCCGCGAGCAGGACGTTCCGGGTCACGAGCTTTTGTTCGAGCAACTTTTTAGCGTTCTCCAAGTGTTCGAACAGACTTCGCTCGGCGTCCAAGGTAACTTCGTGCAATCGTCGGGCGCGGAGGACGTTGAAATAGGCTTCGGCGACTTCCAGCCTCAATTCCTGACGCGAGGTCGAATAGCCGTCTTTTTCCGCCTGGACGAGAAACCGCCGCGCGTCAATGCCCGCTTGGATTTTTCCGCCGGTGTAAAGAGGCACGGTGAGTGTGGTCGTGCTCATTCCGAACGAGCGGTCCGTCAACGGGATCTCCAATTCGACCGGAACGGGCAATACCGGCGGCAAAGCGGGAATACCGAGGCCAAAGGCGGGTTCCGTGGAAAGGTGAACGTAGCCCGATCGATTGGAGAGTGTGGGTAACCGTGCCGATCGGGCTTCGCTCAGTTCCTCTTGAGCCGCATGGACCCGATGCCCTTGGGCACGAAGCCGATGATTGGCCTGCGTTGCGACCGTCCAAGCTTCCTGGAGCGTTTCCGCACAAACCAGTGCCGGGGCCAGGGCGAGCATTATGACAAAGCAACAGCGAACGAACACGATGAGCCTCCAACCGCTTGCGTTTGAGTCGCGGATGCGCGCAGCGGAATAAACCTGAAAAGTCGGAACCTCTGGTGTATCGACGATGAACGATATTCTGTCTGAATGAAAAAAACATTAGTCCGTCTGTACTTGCTCTGCGGGTATCTCAGTCTAAATCGATTGTACGGGCGGCTTTCGATAAAAGAGTCACAAAACACGATGCCACGGATTACATTTCACAAATAACGAGATAGAATTTAACGATGAGGTGATTTACGCCGTTCGCTCTGATTTCATGCATCCAACCTGAATCTCATGTCCAAACCCTCCGAACACATCCCGCGATCCTATTTTGTCGCCGCGTTGCTTTTGGCAGTGGTCCTTGCCGGAATTATCGGTTACGAACTGCTGCTCCGAAACGCACGCGGCAAAACCGTTCCCCGGCCGCCGATGGTCCGGACCGTGGAAGTTGCGCCCGCCTCCGAATGGGAGACGAAATCCTATCCCGGCGTGGCCAAGGAATCCCGGATTGCGAATTTGTCGTTCCGAGTACCCGGCAAGCTGATCGAATCGAACATCGTTGTCGGAACCCGGTTTGAAAAAGACGATGTTATCGCACGGTTGGACCCGAGAGACTTCGAGTTGACGGTGACCCGGTTGGAATCGGAGCTTCAGGCGACCGAAGCACTGTATGCGGCGATGAAAACGGGAGCTCGGCCCGAGGATGTCGCCTCGCTCCAGTCGCAACTGGCTGCGGCCGAGTCGGCTTTTGAAACGACGCAAACGAACCTGAATCGCTTCACGGCGTTGCTTGCCGACCAGGTCGCCTCGCAGGCCCAGTTTGATGCCGTGAAAACGCAGTTCGATGCGGCCAAGGGGCAAAAAGAAACGCTGCAAAACGAGCTTGAAAAAGCCCGAACCGGCGCCCGGCACGAAGACGTTGCGGCCATGGAAGCGAAAATCCAGGGCATCCGGGCCGGACTCGACACGGCACGCAATGCACTGGACGATACCCGGCTCAAAGCCCCCTTCGACGGCATGATCGTTGAAAAGTTCATCGAAGATCACGAAGTTGTCGCGCCGGGATTGCCCGTCGCCTCTTTCGTCGATATCCAGCAGATCGACGTGGCCGTGAGTCTGCCCGAGGAGATGATTGTCCGGCTGGACGGCATCCAGGGATATCGGGTCGAATTCGAGTCGTA
>JBEBTM010000151.1:0-9028 GCA_040393745.1 Thermogutta terrifontis
TGCCGCGACCGATCTTTCGACGTTCAAATCGAACTTCGATTACAAAGCTCCGTCCGGAGGCACGCTCATCAGCGACCGGGGGCTCCTCTACATCGCTCAAACCGATGGTTACGACCAGCCGCTGGACCATCGGGCCGTCCTCACGGAGCAAGGCGGTTTCTTCCACGGGCCGGGCCTGTTCGATGGCAAGAAGAATTTCGCCGTGGTCGCGCTGCCTTCGGAAACCACGCTCACGGACATCGTCCTCGTGAACCGCCAAGGTGGACATGCGAGCCGGAATACTTCGGCCACGGTTTACGCCAGCATGGACGAGCAGCATTGGACCGAAATCGCCAAGATCGACGATTTTAAGCAAGAAGCAAGGATCGATTTGCGTGGCAAGAACATCTCGGCCCGGTGGATCAAAGTCGAAAAAGGCGAGCCGGAGAACGAACCGTTTCATTTGCACAACATCTGCGTTTACGGCGAGTGACCGTCGAGCGGAAACATTGTTTTTCATCATCCGTTTTCCCATTTCAAAAAATGCGTTTCCACCGTACTGCGCCGTTTTTGTCGATCGTTTTACTCCTCGTGGCCGTTTCCCCGGTTTTTGCGCAAAAACTGGAATGGCGTGACACCTACGCCAAGGCGTTACAGGATGCCGGAGAGCAGGGTAAACTCGTCTTCGTTTTCGTTACAGGAAGTCAGTGGTCCAAGCCCTGTCGGGAATACAAACAGCTCGTGATCGAATCCGGGGAATTGGCCCGGTTGTTCGGGGATAAGTTCATCGGCTTCGAAATCGACGTGCCCGACATGCCTACCGAGGCTCGGAAGAAGACGATCGACGACCAGAAAAAGGGCTTCGATGTTACCGTGCGAAATTATCCCGGCGTGGTGCTCCTGGACGGGGAAAGCCGGATGATCATGAAACGCGAAGGCGTCGACGGCGGATTGCGAACGCTCAACCGAGCCATCCGGGAAGCGTTGGCCAAGAAGGATCGGCGGGACGTGTTCCTGGAAAAGGCGCAAAAAGCCGAAGGCGACGAAAAAGCGAAGCAGCTCGCGGGGGCTCTTGAATTGCTGGGCAAATCGAGCATTCACGGCGGTAATTCGCATCGAAAGATTTTCGACGAATTGAAAAAACTCGACCCGGAAGATAAGCTCGGAACCCAGCGGCGTTTGGATTTCAACGTCGACGCCTTTGCCGAGCGGTCCATTTGGCCTTTGACCCGCGAGAAAAAGTACGACGAAGCCCTGGAACTGATCGCCAAGGAACTCACTGACTCTCGCAACGATAAGGAACTCCGGCAGCGGTTTACCGCTATGCGGTTCTTCGTGTACCAGGAACAGAAGGAACTCGACAAGGCCGTACAGACGCTGAACCAATTGATCGCGATCGATGAGAAATCGTACATGGCCGAACTGGCCCGGGGGTACATTTCGAATATCACGGACAAGATCGTGCTCGAAGGCCCGGCGTGGGAGCCGAAATATTTGCGATTCTTTTTCGCCACGTGGCATTTGGACGCGAAGAAACTCGTGCCCGAAGGCGGGGAATACGAGATTCATTTCGAGCGGACGCAACACGAGAATATTTCCGTGCAAGATGTCGCCTTCTTCATCGGCGGCAAGGAAGTCGCGAGGGTCGACATGCCCGGCGGAAAAGACCGGGTCGTGATCGCGATCCCGGAGTTCCGTCCGAATACTCAACGTGAATTCCAGATCCGGGCCAAAGGCAATGGCTGGTTCGGCAGTCGGGGCAGGATCAACGTCACGAAGAAATAAACGTCAACACCGGCCCCGCGACGGTGCCCGGGCCGGTATCCGTTTTCTTCCTCGGCTACGGCAGTGAAACGGCTTCTCCATCGCTTTGAACGGCAAGACGGACGAGGATTTCCGGGTTAACCGTGACGGCACAGGATTTGACCGAACCGTCACCGAGCATGACGTTCAAGATTCCGGTGTGATTGCTTCCGAGTGAATAATTGAACAGGGCGGTGATGTTACTGGTTTCGTCGGACCCTCCGGCGGCGGTGGGGCCGCTACCCCAGTCCAAGCTTCTCGGGAGTTCCTTTCCTTCATAAGGTGTGTTGGGACGTTCCGGTGAGGCCAGAAAGCCGAACATATTCCACTTCGGATTGTCGCCGGATCCGGAACCGGCCAGGTAGGCGCAGTCACGTTGGTACCTTTCCGGAGCGGTCGCAGTCGACGAATGCGGTTCACACTGTCCGATTCTCGAAACAGGCACATGGCGTTCGGCGAAAATCAAGGTGTTCGAGGAGCCGTCGACCCATCGGGAGATATTATCCCGGCAGGCCCACTCGAAGAGCCAGTCGCCATCGGAGGGATTCCACTTGGCTTTCGATGCGCGGAAAGGACCGCGCTGACGATCCTGGTTGGGTTGAAACATGCAGTCCCACCATTGGCCGGCATTCAACGAATCGAACGAACCCTGGTAGGCCACGATGGCCGCATAATCTGCGTAAGGTCCGGGTTGATTGGTTCCGTTGTTGACCTTTTCCTGTCGCCCACGTGTCGGGCATCGGTAGGTGGATACGCCTCCGAATCCGTTCCGCTGGTCCTCGGTGAGTTCGTCGTGCCACCAGTCCGAAGTGAATTTTCTGTCCACGCCGGTTTCCTTGGTGACTTTGGCATCACCTTCGGTGGCGACGTCGTACAGGGCCTGTTGTTCGAGGTAAGGGTAAAGCAGTCCGTGGATCGACAGGCGATTGACGGTCAGCAGCGCCGGCGGGAGGCCGTTTTTCGCGCTGAGGAAATTGTGGACGCCCACCCCGATTTGTTTGAGGTGGTTGGAACACTGCATTCGCCGTGCCGATTCCCGGGCCGCCTGGACGGCCGGTAAAAGCAAGGCGATTAAAACGCCGATAATGGCTATGACCACAAGGAGCTCCACGAGAGTGAACGCCTTGCGATCCGGTGCGTGATGCGCTAAATGGTTTTTCATGGTCAAACAACCTTTCCGATAAAATGAGCAATAATTACCTGCGCCGCGCGGCTTTAATCCCGCGGAGACGTCTCCCGCGCACGGCTTCCATTGTATTGTCAGGGTGTCGCTTTTTCAAGGACGATGTTGAATACCTTGTTCGTCGGAGTCACTTCAAACGTCAATTCGGAAGTGCTCGTACTGGTGTACTTGGAATCGATGAGCGATTTCTCCACCTCGTTTCCTTCTTCATCGCGAACATATTCGTTGGCGCCGGTGACGGCCACCTTGTACGATCCGGCGGGAAGTCCGTCGTTCTCCTTCAGGCCGCTGACGGTGTAAGTGCCGTCGGACTTGATGTGGCCGACATACTGGTTGGCAGGCGTTTCGAATAAAACGGTCCCGCAATTCAACGGGGTTCCGTCGGAGAATTTGACCGAGCCGCCGACCTTGATATTTCCGGACCCGCAACCGGTCAAGAGCAGGCAGGCCAGGAGTCCGAAACATGCTGGGAAAAACCGACGCGAAATATTTGTAAACATAAGTAATCTCCTGAAGTTGTCGCCTGGAAGCGAGCAATGATAAAAACAATGATGACTGTGGATGTTTCCGTTACGGAAGCGAAACGGCCTCACCGTCGTCGATGATGGACAAGTAAACGAGAAGCGTGGTGTTCGTTGTGTTTCCGATGAAACGGACGGAACCGTCGCCCAAGAGGATATTCAATCCGCCGGGATGGTAGCTCCCCAAGGCGTAACCGAACAGGGCGTTGACGTCCGTGGTGCCGTCCTTACCGCCCTTGTTCGTAGGTCCGCTGCCCCAGTTGATCGAACGCGGCAGTTCTTTGCCGTTGTAGTTGTTTTCATCCTTTTTGGGGGACGTGAGGAATCCGAAATAGAGTTCGGCCCCTTGGGCGGCGAGGAAGGAACAGTCTTTCTGGTACCGGGCGACGTTGCCCGCCCCGGCGTGATTGGCGCACTGCGTGAGTCGGATGAAAGGAACATGACGTTCCGCGACGATGAGCATGTTCGATGTTCCGTCCGCCCAGCGGCTCATGCCGTCACGTGATTTCCAGGAGACGAGCCAATCACTGTCGGAGGTATTGAACGTTGCCAAGCCTTGCCGGAAAGGTCCGCAATGGGAATCCGCGGCCGCCTGACCGAGACGTTGCCACCATTGGCGGTGGGAAGCCGTGGTCACCCCTTCGTGCCGGACCGTTACAATGGCCGCGTAATCGCCCAAGGGCCCACGCGAATTTCCAGTGACGGACTTGGACGAATAAACCGGCCCCGTGCGGCGTGTGGGGCATTTCATGAAATCCACGGAACTGAGCGAGACTCTTTCATCTTCCGTCAGCGCGTCCCACCAAGTTGAATTGAAAACGCGGTCGACTCCGTCCCTTTTCGTGGTTCCCGCATCGCCTTCCGTGAGCAAGTTGTAGAGGTTCTGCTGTTCCATGTACGGGTACAGCAGGGGAAAGAACGACATCCGGGTCATTGCCGTAAAGGCCGGTGGGAGAGCGTCCTGAGTGTCGTTGAAATTGTGGACGCCCAGCCCGAATTGTTTCATGTTGTTGCCGCAGGACATGCGGAAAGCCGCCTCGCGAGCGGCTTGGACCGCAGGCATTAGAAGGGCGTTTAGGACGCCGATAATCGCTATCACGACTAAAAGCTCAACCAGGGTAAACGCGTATTTCGCCCCCCCCCCCCGTTTGACATTTGGTTATTTTTCATTTCTTGATCCTCGGGTAAAATGATGACTGCACGGCCAAAAACAAAATTGGCCAGAACCTCACGCAAAATAATAAAACCGAGCCGTTCGCAAATTTCACACGAAACATTGCCACCACCTCGGTACCGTGTTCGAAAAGAACATCGTAGCCTCTATATGATATATATGCAGAAACGCTGGAAAAATCAAGGCAAAATTGCGACAATGACATTCGATATCGCGACAAATTTCGTGAAGGGTTCCATGAACACTTTGTCGATCTTCTGTTGCGTGCGCCGCGGGGCACCCAAGATCGCAATCCGGTATTCGGCTTGACGTCATGCCCGCAGGTCAACGTAAGTCGTTGTTTCGGTAGAGATTCCGGTATTGAGATGGCGTCATTTCGCATTTACGCCGGAAAAGAGAGGAAAAATATTCGGATGTTGAGAACCCTGTTTGCCGACTGATCGCGTGAATCGGTAAATTCGAGTCTCGAAGCAGCATTTTAGCGCGTTCCAGACGCAGGCGAATGATTTCGTCTTCGGGCGAACAATTCAGCGTTTCTTTGAATCGCCGCTCCAAGGTTCTACTGGAAACATCAAAAAGCGTGGAAAGTTTCTTGACGGACAATGGCACGTCCAGATTATCCCTGATATATTTGAGGACTTTTGCCATCAATGGATTACCGATGGCCACGATGTCCGTCGATTGACGTGTGATCACGCCGCGCGGAGAAATCAGGATGTTTTGAGGGGGATGGGGGCCTCCTTGGATCAACGAATCCAAGAGCAACGCCGCCTCGAATCCCATACGCTGCGTGTTGGGATCGATACTGGAAATCTGGGGATATCCGATCCGACACAGGAGCGAGTCGTTATCGACACCCAGGATGGCCACTTCTTCCGGAATGACGAGCTTCGCCCGCTTGCAGGCTTCGATGAGCATTCGGGCGTGGAAATCGGAAACCGCGAAAATCCCCAGGGGTTTTGGGAGTTCCCGGATCCAGCTCGACAGTCGACGGATTTCGAGCTCACTGATACTGGGAGATGTGTACCGGACCATTTTCCGGTCGTGGATGGGAAAGACATGGCAGAAGGCGCCGATGGCTGTCGCGGCCTCGCAAAAACTGTCGCGTCGCTGGTCGGACCAGTACCAGTTTTTCAAGGAATAGTATGCCAGATTTTGAAACCCGCGCTCGCGAAAGTGTTCGGCGGCCATTTGTCCGATCATGCGGTTGTCACAGGAAATATCGGGCGGAATCGAATCCCCGTTTCCCAGCAGTTCGACGAGGGGGATATTTTTGTCCCGCAACGCTTGCGACATTGTCCTATTGGCCGTTCGAGCGATGATCCCGTCCCCGTTCCAGAGCTTGAGCCAGCGGGGGAGTTCTTCCAGCATTCCCCGATCCTGGAAGAAGATCGACCATTGAGTTCGCTCCAGAACGTATTGGGAAATTCCCTCGATGATGCCACGACCGAAGCCCCGGGAGGTTTCGATGAAAAGAAGGATCCGCTTTTGTTTCATTCGTCACGATCCCTTGTCGGCTTCGGTAGCAGGGCGATCATATCCTGCGTGGCGGCTTCCACGGCGGCTTGCCAGTTTTTTTCGCCGAACTTTGATTTGTACGGATCTTTTTGATACGCAAACAATATCCCCCTGGAATTGTTGATCACGGCACCCAACCCGTTCTTGTCAAAGGCTCCCGCAACATCTTTGGCCGAACCGCCCTGGGCTCCGAAGCCGGGTACGAGAAACCAGCAGGCCGACATGACCGCCCGGAGTTCATCCAGTTGCTCCGGCCAAGTCGCCCCGACCACGGCTCCGACGCTGCCGTAGGCTTCCCCGTCGGTGCAAGTTGACAGCGAAAGAGCCTGGACATGTTCCGCGACTCGGCGGTAGATCGTCTTGCCGTCCACAATCAGATCCTGGAGCATCGCGCCGCCGGGATTTGACGTTTTGACCAGAACGAAAATGCCCGCATCCCGCCGCACGGCCGTTTTTACAAAGGGTTCCAGCGAATCGTCGCCGAGGTAGGGCGAAACGGTCAGGGCGTCTGCGGACCAAGGCGAATCCTTGCCTAAAATACCGGCCGCATAGGCTTCCGCCGTGGTGCCGATGTCGTTTCGCTTGCCATCGAAAATGACAAGCAATCCCTTTTGTCGGGCATAGTGGGTCACATTTTCCAAAGCATTCATTCCCGGGGCTCCGTACTGCTCAAAGAATGCGGCCTGCGGTTTCACGGCGGGAACCAGCGGAGCGACAACATCAATCACGCCATAGCAGAATCGGCGGAACGCATCGGCCACGGCCACCGGGTTGAGCGGATCGATGCCGCTTCTCAAGGATTCAGGCAAGGAATCCAGTCGGGGGTCCAGTCCGACCAAAACGGGATTTTGTTTGCGAAGAACGGCGGCGGAAAGTTGGTGGGAAAATATCATGGTTTGTAAGGGATAGTTGTGTGCCATGAAAACCGTTGGAATTCAGTTGCCCCAGTGTTTATCCAGGAATTTCGATCGACCCGAAGCTTGCTGGTTTTTTTCGTAGTGTTCCGGATGGGTGCGGTAAAAGTCCTGGTGTTCCGGTTCAGCCGGATAAAATTCCCCGGCGGGCAGGATTTGCACTACAATCGGTCTTGTGAACCGACTCTCGGCTTGCAGGGCATCGCGGGATTGTTCGGCCAAGCGACGCTGGTGGTCGCTGTGGTAGAAAATCGCCGTTTGGTAGGATGGCCCCCGATCTTCAAATTGGCCGCTAGCGTCCGTCGGGTCGATTTGTCGCCAATAGATGGCCAAAAGCTGCGAATAGGTGATTTTTTCCGGGTTGAATGTGATTTCCACGGCTTCGACATGGCCCGTTTGGCCTCCGCAGACCTCTTTGTAGGACGGATTCGGTACGTTGCCGCCCGTGTAACCGGACACGACCGACTGAACGCCGTCATATCGATCGAAAGGCTTTACCATGCACCAGAAGCAGCCGCCGGCAAAAGTCGCTTTTTCCATGAGGTGTTTTTTGGGGGTTATCACGCCGTAGATTTTGAAGGACACCTTATGATAGTATATCCTGTGAGTGTTTGGTGAGCAACGGCTTTCGTTCCGTGAAGGGATTGCGGGAAATCTTGCGTAAATCATCGAAAGAACGGCTGAATGGAGGTAATGGCGAAACATTTTCGAGTATTCTGCTTGTACTGTTTTTGCGAATTCTATCGGTAGCTTATGGATTTTTCGTATTTTTAAGGGTTGTGTCAGTTGTTCGCGTTTTTCGGGTCGTCTTGAAGCCATGAAGAGGATCGTCTGCGTCGCCTTTAGCAAATATTGCAGTTTTTGTCTTTTTTTTCATTTTTTTTCCTGCGGGTACTTTACACGGAGTGACAAACAATCGTATAATTCCACGTAGATTGCTAGAACCGCTACATTTTGCGCTTTTTAGCTAATCGTTATTGTTTTTCTGCGTTTTGCTCTTTGACGATCCTTTTTTTTGAAGTCGGTTTCACGTCTGGACGATACAGCCAGAAGACGGAGTGGTTTTGCGCCCGATGGTTTTCCAGAGTTAATGCGGCGCGGATATTGCTCCGGTATTGTAACGGCAAATCGTGAATGGATTTCACGGTCGAGGATTTGCTTGCACGATTGGAAAAGTGCGTTGCTAGGCGTCCAGTCGGATGGAGCGGACTTTTTTGTCGGAGTTGGGGTCACGAGTATAACAACATCGTTATGAGGAAGCCGACGACAGTCGTGTTCGCCAGAGGAGAAAAGATTATGAGTAACAAATTGTTGGGGACGATGTTCGCGGGGGCTCTGTTCCTCGCCGCACTGGCAGCCGGGCGTCCGGCGGAAGCCGGTTTCTGCGGTGCCGGGGCGTGCTATCCCTGTGTGCCTCGTTGCGTCATGCCTTGTGAAACGGTCATGCGGACCTGCCAGAAGATCGTGCATGAACGGCAACAGGTAACCTGCATGAAAACCGTTTACGAACGGGTGCCGGTTGCCAAGACCGTGGCGTACTGCAAGTACGTGCCGGAAGTCCGTACCCGTCAGGTGCGTTACACCGTAAGCCGTCCCGTTTGGGAAACCCGGCAGCGCACGGTCACGTACAATGTATGCAAGCCGGTTTGGGAAACTCGAACGAAAGATGTTTCCTACACGGTCTGCCGCCCGGTGCACGAGCAGAAGACTCGGACCTGGACCGAAATGAAGCCGGTGTACGAAACCCGGACCCGTGAGATTCCTTACACGGTCTGCCGTCCCGTTTGGGAAACCCGGCAGCGTGAATACACGGTGAATCGGCCCGTTTACGAAACCCGGACCCGCGAGATTCCTTACACGGTCTGCCGCCCGGTGTACGAACAGAAGACTCGGACCTGGACCGAAATGAAGCCGGTGTACGAAACCCGGACCCGTG
>JBEBTM010000152.1:0-8952 GCA_040393745.1 Thermogutta terrifontis
AAAATCCGTGAGGTCAACGAGCTGTTTGCCGCCGAAGATTGGGACGGAGTGCTTCGGGAAAGCGACTTCGTTTTAAAAGAGATGTCACAGCAAGGATCATCTCGGGATGAGATGTCACAGACGACCATGCACATGTACCGAACCTTGGCGTATCAACAAAAGAAGGATGCGTCCGGGTGTCTTGCGAGTTATCGTGCTTTTTTAGCATCCCGGGACAGAACGTCGAAATGGAACGTACCCACGATCAGACTGCTTCAACGTTTTCCCGAGGACATCGCTTTCTGCCGGGCTATCGGCGTCGAGGCATACTGCGAACTGGCTGACCGGGAACTTGAATGGATGCGACGCCAACCGATTTGGGATCGGCCGGAAACCCAAAAATACGCCGAGTTTCCCGCCCAAGCGCGCTGGGTTTCCGGTCGAGCCTTGGAAACCGTAACAAATTTGCGTGAGATCCGTAAGCTCGATCAGACGGAAACACCTTGCTCGCCTTTCAAACCGAGTATTTTCGGTTGTGTGGGCCAGGATTACCTACCGCAGAACGCCATCTTCGACGCGAATGGAGCCCCTTTGGTCCGATTCGTCACGGCGTCCGATCTTTTCAAACAGCAGCAGCCGTTGGCCGATTTTACCGAAGCGCTACGGCAAACGGTAGGCGACGAGAAATTGCTGCCCCTGCATCGCGCTTTGCTGGAAGTTCGTGGCGACCGTTTCGTTGCGCTGGCGTATTATCCCGACGCCCTGGCCGATTATACCGCCGCCGCGGAAATCGAGTACTGTGAAAGAATTCAAGCGAAACGCGGGAGTATCCTCAAAGCTCTGGAAATGCTTCGAACGAACCTCGCCGAAAATACGCAACGGCTCAAGACGAATCCCGATGATACCCAGGCCCTTTTGGATCGGGGCAGGTCTTATATCATTCTTCGTGAAACGGAAAATGCCCGCCGGGACATCGACCGCGTGATCGAACTCGCCCCGGACGGTGAAACGGGATACGCGATGCGACTTGCTTTGAATCAAATCGAAGAACGTTACGACGACTCTTTGGCCGACCTGGATCAACTGATTCGTTAAACCGACCAACACGCTTTACTCTATTACCAGCGCGCCGTCATTCAACTGAAGCTGAACAAAAAACGGCGTGGCTCCAGGGACATGGAAAAGGCGGCACAGTTGGACCCGAAATTCGAAGAAACGTACCAAACGTATCACCGAGCCTATTACGACCCGGAATACCCGGCCGAGGAAGCAATTGCGTTTTTGACGGCCCGACTTGAAGAGAATCCGGAGAACTCTTCCGCTTTGAATTCTCGTGCGGTTCGCTATGCCGTCTTGAACAAGCCGATGGAGGCGTTGACTGACGCTGACCGGTTTTTGGCCCTTGCCCCGCAACGCGGTGAGTACGTCGTTCGGTTGCTGATCTATTGCGTACAGAAAGACCGTGACTGGGCCCGGCGGGAAAACGTGTATGCCCGGATCATCGAGGATCTGACACGCTTGATCGATAAGGCCCCACAGGAAACGCTTCCCGATCTGGTCATTTTGCGAGGTGTGATGCGTTGGCATGCGGAAGACGACATCGGCGCGGGAGAAGATTTTGAAGCGATTATCGCGGCAGTTCCCGAGGCGCCCATGACCCACCTGCGCTGTGTGGCCGTTTACCGCCGTTTGGCCGAAAAAACGGAAGATGCGGCGGAAAAACGGCGCTGGACCGAAAAAGCCGAGGGGCATCTCCGCCGGGCCGAACAGTACAACGCCACCGATGACGGCAAACTGTTCGAATTGGAGGTGACGGTCGGGGCTGAATAGGCTGTTCGGAAACTGTCCACCAAGCGTCGGTGTGGGCCTGGTGATTTGCGAAAGTATTAGCTCGCGGCTCTCAGGCTGCGGCCGCCGGGTTTGGTGTCGGCCATTTCCCGGAGCAAACGCATCCAAGCGGTGATCGAGCCCGGCGTGAGACGCCCCAGCGTCTGTGTCGTTTCGCTGCCCGTCAGGTGAGGTAAACCGGCAGGGATGTGATCGACGTGCATCAGACCGAGCATGGCCGTACAAAGGGCATCGAAGGTTTCCGCCGGGACGCCAAGCTGAGCCATCGGCGTTACGGCCATCGGCTTCAAGGCCGAACTGATCTGGCCGAGAAGCATCCCGTGCAGTCGGGCCGTGCCGGTGAGCAGGATTTCCGGAGCCGCTTCAAGTTCCGTACTGTGATCGGCAGTCGTCTTTCGAATCTGCTCAATGATTGTTTCAGAAATAAACGAGCAGGCCGTGCAAAGGACATCCTGGTGAGACTGCCCGTTTTTCCGGCTCCGCGCGGCCGTACGAAGAAACGCTTCCACGGACAAACCCAGAGGGCACCATTCGTTCGGTGTCTCGGAAAGCATCCGAAATTCGGCCAACAGCGACGGAATCTGACAGCCTTGAACGGTCAAACGTCCGCCGACATCGATCGAAGTTTCACCGCCGGTCATTTCCCACGTCAAAGCGTCCAGTAGCGAACCGCAGGGCACAACGTCCCGATAACGAATCCGTTGGTGGGAAAAAGGATTTTCCGCTTTCGGCAGGAACGTCAACCGCGCCGTCCGGCCGAGATCAAGCAGAATTCGGTCCCGCGAATCCGATTTGAGAAAAATCCAACTTGGCAAAGCGAACACGGGTCCGCCCCGGCCATGGGCGGCAATGTCGCGCATGGGAAAGGCGTCGATGATGTTCATGCCCGTCTGTTCGGCCAGAAAGGCCGCGTCGCAAAGCGGTTGGTAATACAATCCATCGGGAGCGGCACATCGCAAACCGGGATCGTGGATACTCACGGCCGTGATGTCACCGGGCATGAGTTGTGATTCGAGGACCAATTCTTCGATAGCTTCCTCTTCCACGCTGGCCAGTTCACGGATGACATGCTGGAGCAGCGGAAAGGGAATTCGGACATTGCCGTGCGCCTGGAGTTCAAACCGACTGCTGGGACACGCTTCGAAAATCGCTTCCTGCAATTCGTTGTAGCTATCGATGATTTCACGCGGTACGTCGAAGGAAATCGTCCGGCGAATTTCGATGGGAGCCCCGCTGCCACGACCGTGAACGCCGATCATAGCCGATTCGATACGCCGACAGTTGGCCGAAACACTGACCCCGATGAGCCACCGGGTTTGGTCGTTCTTCTTATTGCTCGCCTGGTTCAGTTTAAGGAAAGACATTGCAAAATACTTGAAAATGGGGACCGATTCGTTTGAAAGAACGTGCGAGTTGAATCATAAGGAATTTTACAGGTCGTGTCCAGAGAGAATTTCAGTGGGCCTCACCCGCGAATTCGGATACTGTCCCCGACTTCCGTGACAACCCCGTCTATGGACGCGTGCACGTCCGCTCCCAAGGCGGGACGACCGTCCTTTACGGGACGCCGACCGACTGTCTGCCCGCGACTTACCCGTTCTCCGGTGCGGACCATCGGTATGCAGACCGCACCGATGTGCTGGCGAAGCGGAATTTCGACTTCGTCCACCCTCGGTAGTAAATCGTGTAGCGGAGCGTGGTTCGGATAATGAGCCAAACCGATCCTCCGAATCAAACTTGACGTGGGCGTCTTACGATTACCCATGTGTTGCCCCGGTCGTTCAGGACGAAATGTTGGATTTTCCCAACGTTCTTTGGCGGCCAGAATGCGGCGTTTGTTTTCCGCGCAAACACCTTTGGGGTCCAAGCCTTCGGGGCACGAATAATACGAGCAGAGATTGCACTCGCAGCAAAATGCCGTGCCGGGTACGTCCGATCGGGCCGAGAGATTAAAGCCCAGACTCCGCATGGCCCGGTGAGGCTCAATGGGATGTCCCAAGAGATTACGAGGGCAAAGTTCCGTACAAAACGAACATTGGTCACAGGCCGCCCGGCCAATCGTGGCCGTTTTCTTCCAGTTCCAAAGTTTCCTGAGGACAACAAAATGGTCCTTCGGTAAAATGATAATTCCGCCGGTTGTCTTTGTCACCGGCTTGGAGAGGTCCGTTTCCACCGTCCCCATCATGGCCCCGCCGATAACATAGGCTGGATCGGTAATTATTGGTCCGCCTGCCAAGGCAATACAGGCAAGTAGGGAAATCCCGACAGGAACCCGGAGCGTACACGGATTGGCCACGGCTCCGGCAACGGAGATGAATTTTTCGGTCACGGGTCGCTGGTCGGCCATGGCAACGTTGCAGACGGTTTCCACGTTCATCACCACGGCACCCACGGCCAAAGGGATCCCGCCCGGTGGAATGACCCGACCCAACGTTTCGTATACGAGCACAAATTCATCGCCGGAAGGATAGGCGTCATCAAGCTTTACAATTTCCATTCCCTGCGACAGAGCCGGCTGCAGTCGGTCGATGACGTTGCCATATTTCTCCTTGACTCCGATCACACCGCGTCGGGCTCCGGCCAATTCCATCGCCCTGGCTAAACCCTCAACAAGCTCCTCGGTCCGGTGCAAAATGAGTTCCTTATCCTTATGAAGCAGCGGCTCGCATTCGGCGGCGTTGACGACCACGGTGTCCGCCTGCCCGGACAGTTTGACATGCGTGGGAAAGCCGGCCCCTCCCGCTCCGACGACCCCGGCGGCGGCGATTTGTTCCACAGTGATCTTCATAGTGTCTCCTTTTGCATAAAATAGACATGCGGTACCGTTTTTATCGGCTCTTTCGACCACGGAAAGTAAAGGCAAAAAAACCAAACTTGCTTTCCATCGACAATTCGAATACAATTGGGTGGTTCCCGCCGCCTCTGTGGCCGTCTTTCGAAACGGATTATCCCATGCTGAATTCCACTATCTATCGCCAGGACCATATTTTCGGGCGGGTCGGCACCGAACTCAGTGCCGATCTTTACGAACAATGGGGCCGAGCCTTTGCCCAGATGCTGCCTTCCGGTGCAAAATTTCTGGTCACTTCGGATTATCGGGAAAGCTCGGAAGAATATAAGGTCGCCTTGATCAACGGATTAAGAACGCGAAAGATTCACGTCTTGGATGCCGGCTCGATCCCCACCGATCTGGCCTCTTACGGTGCCTGGTTTTTCAAAACCGTCGGTTTTGCCAGCGTGACGGGCGGGTCGTATTCGCCGGAATGGAACGGACTTCGCTGGAATTTCGACTCGCCGAGCCCGACGATGGACGAACAGATGGCGCAGTTGCAATTGCCGGTCACGAAACTTCCCTACCTCGGGCCCGTCCCTGGGAGTTCACTGCAAACCTGCGATGCCTCATCGTCTTGGATTCCCTGGCTGCAAAGTATTTGGTACGACACGCCTCGCAAGCCGTTTCGGGTTATCGTCGATCCCATGCACGGTAATTGGTCCGATTTGGCCCGAAAAGCCTTTCAAGCCGTTTTTCCGCATGCCGTCTTCGAATCTTTCCATGACACGGCCGAGCCGGATTTCGGCGGTCTGGTGCCACGGTCGAAATATCCGAAATCAATCCAATTGCTATGCGACGAGGTCACCCGGACCCAGGCCGATATGGGCATTGCTCTGGACGCCGATGCAGGAGATTTTGTGGTCGTCGACCGCCATGGCGTGCCCCTGTTGTCCGAAGAAATCAATTGGTTTGTCCTGCACGACCTTCTCGGTGTGGCCCTGGAGGGCGAAACATTCGTTCACGATGCCTATTGTTCCGAGCAGATTTTGGCCGAAGGACGTCGATTGGGGGGCCGACCTGTCCTGTCCCGAATCGGCGACCGCGCTTTTTCACAGCGAATGCGTGAAACCGACGCCTTGATCGGACTGGGCTCGGGCGGTGAAATTTACTTTCGGGGAGTCCAGGGACGGCGCATCGTCATCTTCGCCCTCTGCTGGCTGATCGATTACATGCTCATCCAGGATACGACGCTCACCGACTGGCGGAAACGCTGCCCGTTCTTCTTTTCCACGCCGGAATACCGAACCCCGGCAGTGCCCATGGAAGAAGTCGTCTCCCGCTTGACGGACCAATGGCGGAAGCAGCCGTCTCAAACCACCGAAGGGTTTCGTTTCGACACGTCCATCGGCCGGATCGACATTCGTTCGATTCCCGATTACGGCCAATTGGGATTCCGTTTCAACGCCCCAAGTCGTCCCGAAGCGCTCCGGTTCATCCGAGAAAGCATCCGGGCTTTGGAGGGCATTGACGAAATCGCCCCGTTTTTGGAGCAACAATTCGCCATCGAACAGGAACGCCGGTTCATCGAAGAGCCGACGTGAACACGACATCCATGCCCATTGCCCCCGTTTCAACGGTCTTCGACCATCTTCTCATTTTCGGCGTCGGGCTCCTCGGCGGTTCCTTGGCCTTGGCGGCGAAAAAACGGGGGATCGCCCGGACGGTTCTCGGAGTCGGTCGTTCGTCGGCTTCTCTCCGGGAAGCGGTCAAAAGGAACGTGATCGACGAGGCCTGCGATTTTGAAACGGTACGAAATATTGACATCGCCGCGGGATCGGTTTTGGCCGTTTTCTGTACGCCTGTCGATATCATTCCCCGGCAGATATCCGCCTTGGCCGCATCTTACCCTCTGGACCGTTTTCCGAATTTGCTCATGACCGACGTCGGCAGCACGAAACAGACGATTTGTCGAAGCGCCGTCGATCCCCGGTTTCTCGGCTCCCATCCGATCGCGGGCAGTGAAAAGAGCGGCTTCGTGTTTGCCGACGCCGATTTGTTCGAAAAACGTGTTACAGTTATAACGCCCCGTAAAACCGCGGATGTCGGTCGCATCAAATGCCTGCGTGGATTCTGGGAGGCCGTGGGATCCCGGGTCGTCGAAATGTCACCGGAAAAACACGACTCCATGCTGGCCCTGACGTCTCACCTGCCCCATGCCGTTTCCGCCGTCCTGGCGTCCCTGCCGAACGAAGCGGAGCGGGACTGTACGGGAACGGGCTTCGAGAGTATGGTCCGATTGGCCGGCGGGCACCCGGATATCTGGACGGACATATTACACGAAAACGCCGAAAACGTCCTGGAGGCAATGGCCCGGTTTCGGGACCGACTGGCCGAATTGACGAGAATCCTCGAAGAAAAAGACCGTGATGCTCTATGTCGATTCCTGAAAGATTCACGCCAAACGATCACAAAATAAAGACGGTGAACCGTTTCCGTTACGGTTCCGTCCAGACTTCGGCGAGGCGGATCAGTGTTTCCACGGTCGTTTCCATGTGTTCGACCGAGAGCCATTCCATGGGGCCGTGAAAATGATGCCCGCCGGTGTAGATGTTCGGCGTGGGGAGCCCCATCTCAGTAAGCCGGGAACCGTCGGTGCCGCCGCGAATCGGTTTCCAGAACGGATTCGCACCGGCCCGGCGTGCGGCTTCTTCGAGTTTTTCCAGGATTTCCGGCTGATCCTTGAGTTTCTCATTCATGTTGCGATATTGCTCCTTGACGGCCAACTCGATCAACACGCCGGGAAAAATCGTTTTCGTTTCGGAGATTGCACGGCGGAGAATTCCTTCGATCCGGTCGAGTTCCTCGTCGCAAAAACCTCGCAAAAGGATTCGCACGCAGGCCCGGCCCACATCGCCCGTGAAACTGTACGGATGCAGGAACGACTCTCGAACCTCGGTGGTTTCCGGGGCTTCGTCTTTCGGTAATTTCGCAACGAATTCTGCCGCGACGCGCACAGCATTAACCATCACGCCTTTGGCCGTGCCGGGATGAACTTCCTTTCCCGTTACGGTAACCGTCGCCTGCCGGGCCGTGAAGGTTTCCCGGTTCAATTCGCCCGGCAATTCGCCATCGACGGTGTAGGCCGCATCGGCCCCGAAGGCTTCGAGATTGAAAAACGCGGTGCCGTTGCCGACTTCCTCGTCGGGAGTGAAACAGACCCGGATGGTTCCATGAGGTCGGTTTTCCGCGATAAGCCGCTCGAGCGCGGTCATGATCGCCGCGATGCCCGCCTTGTTGTCGGCCCCGAGCAGCGTGGTACCGTCGGTGGTCACGATTCTGTGGCCCCGGCACGCTTTAAGGGCTTCATCCTCGGGAATCACCGTGCCATTGGCAAGGACGATTTCGCCGCCTCGATAGTCCACGACGTTCGGTTTCACGTCTTTCCCCGAAACATCGGGAGCCGTATCCATGTGGGCGATCCAGCCGATGACGGGCAGCTTTTTCGAAACGTTCGCCGGCAAGGTCGCCGTAACGTAGCAATAACCGCTCAGGGTGACGTCGGCAAGCCCAAGATCATCGAGTTCTCCCGCTAAAAGCCGAGCCAAATCGAACTGGCACGGCGTACTGGGAACCCGGTCGACCTCGGCTTTCGAGGTCGTTTCAATCGTAACGTAACGTAGGAATCGGGATAAAGCGGCCATCGGATGAAAAGTTCAAGTTATATCCAGGACGTCGTTCATGCCGTAGAGGCCCGGAGCTTTTCCGTGCAGAAATTTTGCGGCGGCCAGGGCTCCCAGGGCGTAACAGTCACGGTTGGACGCTTTGACCGTGATTTCCAAGGTTTCGCCCAGCATGCCGAACAAAATCGTGTGCTCACCGGGATTGTCGCCGATCCGTACTGCATGGTAGCCGATTTCGTTATGCGGCCGTTCTCCGACGACGCCGTTACGACCGAAATTACCATTGGTGATACCCATTTCATCGGCAATGATTTTACCGAATTTCAGGGCCGTACCGCTGGGCGCGTCGACTTTGAAACGGTGATGTTTTTCGATGATTTCCACATCGGCGTCTTTAGTTTTGAGCGTTTTGGCCGCGATTTCGCAAAGCTTCATCGCCAAGTTGACCGACATGCTCATACTCGGTGAAAACAGGACCGGTATATGCGTCGCGGCTTCCCTGATTTTCGCGTTCTGCTGCGCCGAGGTACCCGTGGTGGCGAACACGAGAGGAACTTTGAGTTCCATACAACGATCAACGATGATGTCCGTACACTTGGGCGACGAGAAATCGATGAGTACGTCGACCTTTCGTTCCAGTTCGGCTGTGATGGGCACGTCAATCCGTCCGAT
>JBEBTM010000153.1:0-8948 GCA_040393745.1 Thermogutta terrifontis
ATATTCCGACCTACGAGGAGTTACTCGAACAGGCCAAGTCATTTTATCGGAAGCACGGCATGGTTCCACCGTCGTTGTTCCGTTGTTTTCCGGACGCGCCATTGCCACGATTTCTGGTCAAACGATTCGGCTCCGTCCACGGGATCTACCAATCGTTGTTCCTTGAAACCGTTCAAAAATCGAGAGATAACATCGTCAAGCGGATCGAATCGGAATTCCAACTTGAACGGTTCGAGGATTTTTTCATTGTCAACGAGTCCATCACGATCAATATTGTCCCGGCCGTTCCCGTTCCCAAAGGTTACGGATTCGAATGGTTTTTCAACAGGGATACTCGCGAGGTCGTCGACGTGACGATCGGCGTCGCCCTGTCCGACGTCGTTCGGCCGACCGTCCTGGGATATTTCCCCTTGTCGAGATGGTTGGTCCGCGAAGATTCGTTTTGCATCGGAGACCGGTCTCGTACAAAAATCGAAATGTACGGTTTCGCCGATCTCGCTTTTCTCCACGGAATGGTTCATCGTCAACACAAGCCCAAAAAATAAAAGGATTCTATCATGGATTACAAACTCGAAGACCTGATCGTCCCGATGAGCAAACGTCGTTTCGAAATGGTTCGGATCGACAAAATCCGCGTTCTCAATCCTAGGAAACGCGACATGAAAGTATTTGAAGAGGCCGCCAAAAACATTGACGCCGTGGGCCAGATCAAGCCTGTCACGCTCAACGAGCGGGATCTCAAGAAGACGGGGTTCTATTCACTGGTTTGCGGTGAAGGACGTCTCGCCGCTCTTCTCAAGAACATGCGGAAAACCACCCTCGCGCAAATCGTCGACCTGGACCGAAAAACGGCGTACCTGATCGACTTGGCCGAAAATCTGGCCCGCACACAGACGACTTCCCTAGAACATATCAAAATGATCGCCGAAATGAAACGTCTCGGCGTCAGCACGACCGTCCTTGTGGACATTACGGGATATGGCAAAAGCACGCACCAGCAATACATTCACCTGATCGAACACGGCGAATTGGAACTGCTACAAGCGGTCGAGGACGGAAGGATTTCCCTGTCTTTCGCCAAGATGATCGCCAACGGCGACGTGACGCACCAGAGCATCATCCTCAAGGGATTCGATTGTGGCATCATCACGGCGGGTAACCTTCCCGCTGTACGAAAAATGTTGGAGCGCCGGGAGAAAGGCAAGGCATCCCGTCCCCCAAAAATCGAAACCGTCGAAGAACTGGTCCAGAATGTCCGGGAAACGACGGAGGAATATGAGTTGGTCGACTTTCAGCGGAAAGTCAGGGAAAACCGGCTTTACCGGATGATCAATGCTTTGAAGGCGATCAAGACGGACCCGCATTTCGTCAAACTGCTTAAAAAGCAGGGCGTCGAAACGACAATCACGCTCAGCACCAACTACACGGGAGACGGCCATGTCTGAACAATGGATTTTAAGGGACATTCCCATCGCACAGCTTTATCCGTTTCGAAAACGCGTCATTTCCCAAGGCGTGGAAGGTTGCATGAGGGCTTCGATCGTCCGTTGCGGCTTGCTGGAACCGCTGATTGTGTTTCCCGAGGATGATGTCCGTTACTGCATTCTCGACGGACATGTGAGATATGCCGCGCTGAAGGGATTGGACTACAAGACCGCGCGATGCCGATTCCGGATGTCGGTACCCGAAGCTCGAAAAACGAAAAAAACAAAGAAAAAAAATCAGGAGGATGAAATATCATGACAGGAAACATTCCGAACTTCGCTTTTAAGGACATTCCGATCGAGGAATTGACTCCCGGTCAAACGCGGCCTCAAAATCCTCGTGACAGGGCTCGTCTTCTTGCAACGATCAAAACACTGGGAATCATCGAGCCGTTGGTCGTGTTTCCCGTGGAGAACGGTTACGGGATTTCGGACGGATATTTTCGTTATCTCATTCTGAAAGAATTGGGATGTCGGACCGTTCCGTGTATCATCAACTATACGAGGGATTTGTTCAGCCCTCACAAATATGTCTGCCACATTTCGCCGACCGAGGAATCGCGGATGTTGACTGAAGCGACGAAAGTCCTTTCGGAAAAGGAAATCGCGTCGACGCTCGGCATCACGACGATCAGGCATCGACTGAGCAAATCGTTTCTTTCGAAACTTCATCCCAACGTCGCCAAAGCACTCAACGCGGAGAAAATCAAAAAGAAGGTTGCGCAGGAACTGACCTATGTGACGCCGGAACGCCAATGTGAAATTCTTGCTCAGATGCAGGAATTGGAAAATTTCAGCGTTGAAATGGTCAAACAATTCGTTCGTAAAACACCGTTGAAACAGCGACGGATCGTCAAGGGGCATTCGCCTTGGAATAAAAACACGAAGCAGAAAAGCGATC
This sequence comes from Thermogutta terrifontis, assembly GCA_040393745.1. Classification (GTDB taxonomy): domain Bacteria; phylum Planctomycetota; class Planctomycetia; order Pirellulales; family Thermoguttaceae; genus WRKP01. Next base: position 2,386 of record JBEBTM010000153.1, read on the forward strand.
TGTTCGAAAATTTGGAGGTTGCGAGAAAAAACAAGGATTTCAGTACGATGGTGTTTCATCAACTGACCTTGAACCTGGTCCGTTGTATCGGATACGCCCGGCAAATCATCGACGATCCGGTTCTTTATGAATATCTTCAGGAACACTTTCCGGATCAACTGAAAACGCTTCTGGAGATCATTCGCGATGAGGGGGGGCGATTTCGACGAAGGTTTGCGTATTCCTAAAAAACCCAAAAACCCGAAAAAACCCGCAGGGGCGGCAAGGAAGGTGGCATGAAAGTTTATAATCTGTACAAAGAACGTCATTACCGCAACTTCGTGCTTCATTTGCCGATCGCGGAATCGGAATACTATGAAATCCTGGACCACGGCAAACGATTTCGTGAATGTTTGGTTCGAATCCATCGGGAAAGACCGGAACTTTTTCCCGAGGATTTTGGAGAGGATTTTCTTTTGAAAGACAAACAGGTTTCACGATACTATGGAATTTGTATTCGCAGCATACGGCTCCGTTTGTCCAAACGAATTTTCTCCATTCTGCCGGATTTCATCAAAATCGATTTTCAAAACGATCCCGAAACCAAGTCAGTTTGGAGTCCGAAGGAGATCATTCGCTCGGTCCTCGCGAAGGACGCAGACAGCTGCTCTTTGTTTGAGCCCGATTTCAGGCGGGATCACCCCAAACTTTACTATGCGGCGTTGGAAGTTTATGGAACGTGGAAACTCGTTCTGGAAACTGCCGGTTTTTCGCCAAGAAAATCCAAGATGTTGTGTTCTTCTTTCGGGCAAAAGACATCTTGTCGATGAAACTTCATGCTGCAATTGAGAAAAACATCCGTCCCCCCGTCGTTGCTCACAGATCGTTTGAAACGACCGTTGCATCCCTCTTTTGATTGATGATTGCGAGCAATGATTCAAGGCCGTCGTTTTCGTCCCCGTTGTTTTCGAACGTATGGTCGGTCAACGCCTCGTATTGCGAAAGTTCCTTCTCATAAAGTTTTACGGATTCCTCCCGCATGACGATTTTCGTTCCACTATTTTTGTCTTCCATGATCAACTGAATGTCGTCCTTCGCTAAATCCTCAATGATGGCTTCACGATTGCGGCGAATATGAATGACGGTTCCCATGCGGCGCAGTTTTTCGGCACAACCGGGCATCAACGCAACCTCGGCACCGGTGGCCACGATAGCGGCGAAGTCCGATTTCTCCAGTTCGCAAACGGCCATCCACTGGGCTCTCACGAAACTCCCGTTAAACGACGCCCGGATTTGATCGATGGGATTTTTGATTCCCAAACGTTCACAGACCATTAAATCCGTATCGAAAAACGGTAAGCCCAAAGCCTCCGCCGCTCGTCGACCAAGCGTCGATTTACCGCAGTTTGGTATGCCGATTAAAACATATCTGTTCACTTGATGTTACCTTTTTGTCGGTATTTGTGAAAGACCTCGTCGACCATTTGCCTGACTTCAAAACAACGATTCGCCATTTCAAGCAAATCTTCTCGGTCACGAACTTTCAGTATTTCCTCCCAAGGAATAATGCGGCGGTTTTCCGTTTTGACGGGTTTATGTATTTTCCATTCCGGGAAGGTTCGGACACGTTTTTCCAAGTCGGTTTTCTTATCGCCGCAATACAGTTCAGCCGCACCGTACAAATGTATTCTCTGCTCGTACCACAAGCGAAAATTTTTTGGAAAACGGATCAATCGGACGCGGCGTGTTTTAGGCAGGATTCGGATATGACGCGCCCATTCGTCGGAGCGTCGAACATCGCATCCCTTGATGAGCTGGAAAGGCTTTCCAAGAATCGGGCCATGTTTCATGGCATAAATCGGTCCCCCCCATGAACATGCTTCCCTCTGTTGCCAAATGGTCACGTTCGGCAATGTAGAGAAGTCTCGCAAGATCAAGGTAATCAATATCCTTTCCGATTTCTTTCAATAAAAGTGCCGCCGCCCAAAGGGTTTGATCGAAATGAAAATCAAACTGATACGATTTTATTTTCCGTGTCATTGTTTCAATCTTTTCGGCATGGAAGCGATTTGCTCCGGGATGAAAAGTATTCTACCCGATACTTCATTCGGTGTCGAGAGTTCGACATGAATCGAACCGCTCATTTGACCGAAATCACCTCGTAGATTTTGGGGTAATACGTCAAACGTAAGAAACCGCTCGGCAGGAACGTATCCCGCCGAGCGGTTCATTGAGCCGTGAGGCTTTACTCGGCGTTTTTCGTTTTCCCAAAGCCCGGTAGCGACCGAATCGCTTGGGCCTGCTCCGCCGGAGCGACGTGCGAATAAATCGATATGGTCAATTTGATATCCGAGTGCCGGGCCAGCGTTTGGGCCATTTTCGGCGAGACGTTCGCTCTTGCAAGGTTCGTCACGAAGGTATGACGCAGGCCGTGGAAGTCGGCGTACTTGCCCTGTGAATCGACGTATTTCAGGAAATCGCTTGTCTCTCGAGCCGCCCGCTCCGCGTCGGAGTTCGCCTCGTTGATCCAGACGATTCGGGCCGAGGCAAGATCTTTCTCGACCATGACCGATGTTTTTCGTTCAAACGGACAGGTCTTGTCGGACACGGGGAAAAGAATCTCATCCGGACCGGGACTCTTTTCGTCGATCCATGCGTTGAACTCAGCAACGACGTCGGGATGCAGGAACTGCACGTCCTCGCGTTTTCGTTTCGAATAACTTGCACGGATCGTCAAGATCGGATACTCGCCGTCGAGCTTGAAACTGCGGAGCGTCACGCTGCCCAGTTCACTCTTGCGGAAGCCGGTCCAGGAGGCAAGGATATAAAACATGCGACGGTCTGCGCCCGATATTCCCTCGACGCTGCCGCCCTTCGCGGCGGCTTCGAGCATGTACTCGAATTCCTCCGGACTCAACGGGCGCCGAGTGTGTCGTGGATCGGTGTCGGCGTTGAAAAGTCCAAGGGCAAGCAAGGAATGTCGAACGAGCCGGTCATTTTTGACGAGCCAGTTACAAAATGATTTTATCGCACGAATATAATGGTTGCAAGTGCTGAGCGAAACATTTCGGCTTTGCCGAAGTTCGGCAAGGAATTTCTCGACGGAAGCCAGATTGATCTGCGCTATGGTCTTCGGTTCCGCTTCTTCCAGATAAACCTTGATCTGGTTGATCGTTTGCGTGATATGTTCGGCGGTGTTGTTCTTCGAAATCAAATGCTGTTCGAATTCGTCGAGATGTTCGTCAACCGGTTTTTTCAGGGCGGCGACGAAGGGATCGTCGGTAATGCCCCGTTCGGTTTTTTCAATCAATTCGGCGAGCATTTTCTGCGCGACCTTCTTGTCGGCAGCGAGAGCGATCCGGCGCTGAATGCCGTCGGCGTCGACATATCGGGCATACCAGTTCTTCGAGAGCGATTTTGTCTTTTTGCCCGTCTTCGGGTCTTTAGCGTACACCGTCTTTTTGTAAAGGTTGGCCATGTTTTGTCCTTTGTTTCAAGGGTGAAATGTGCTTTTCAAAGACGACAATCGCCTTTTCGTCAACAACAATACTCCGATTTTTCGGATTGGGAATCCGTGGCTCGGTTTTTTTCGAAGGAACTTCGGTTGGCTATCATTTTACTGTGCATTTATTTTCAAAATTTTTGGCGAGAGGCATTGCTTTCACGAATTTGAGGAGTACGTTGTTCACAATCCCGGACGGCAATGTGCCGTTTGAACCTTCAAAACGAAGACGGAAACGAGTTGTTACCACAAAGGAGAGAAAGCGATGAAAACGTCAAGCATCAAGGTCGGAAATCTGTACGAAGTGAAATCAGGTCACAATGTCACGGTCGTCAAGATTAAGGCGATCAACGAGAAGACCGGCGGCTGGACCTGCGAAACGTCCAAGGGCAAGCGGATGAACATTGCCGATTCCAAGCGTTTCGTGAAGGAAGTCATGCCGAAGAAGGAGAAGGCGGTTGCGGATAAGTCCGCACCTGCAAAGGGAAAAACGGCTGTAAAGAAGCCAACGCTCACGGAAGTCGTCAAGTCAAAGGTCGTCGCGCTCATTCCGAAGGGTCGCCGAGCGACAAGTACGGTGCACGACCTCGACGACCAATCGAAGCACCTCGGCCCGAAGCCGCGCGGTCAGATGTCGGCGCTCTCGGCGGCGCACCGCGTCTTGAAGGAGGCGGTAAAGCCGCTGGGCGTCCGGGAAATTTTGGAAACGGCCCTCGTCAAGCAGTACTGCGACATCGGCGGCAAGACACCGTTCAACACGATCAACGGCGGCATTCGCAAGGAAATCACGCATAAAGGCGAGGCGTCCCGTTTCGTTTGGGTGAGTGCCGGACTGTTCGCTACCCGGTGATTCAAGACCGATTTACTGTTGATTCTTTTTCGTACACTCCGGTTTGACCGCCGGAGTGTTTTTTGTTTTGCCCGACAAGGGCTCCGTTGGGCCTCGTGTGACGTTCTTCAGCTCCATTCGGGCAAAGAGTCAAAACGGGCGATTCGAGTCACGCCGGGCCGTTTTTCGGCCTTTGGTGATTCAACAGTTATTTACTGTGCAATATGCCGTTCGACGCTATTCATGAGCACCGTGGTCGAGAACGCCACCTCCGGTCGCCCAATAGCTCAGTAAAGAGCGATTAGCAACACCGTTTCGGCGCCTCTTATTCCTCACAACCCACCCAAAGCTACTTTTCTTAAAATCCGTTTCGGCCAAACATTTTGAGAACGAAATGGTTGCATGAACCGCACCACAATTATTGCCCGTTATCGAAAACCAGTAAATAGGGCCGGTATCAGCGCCTCGTAATTGTCGTAATCTGAATAACCCTCACAAATGTCGTAACATGACGAAAAACGCACCGAAACGGAGCTAAACGACGTTCGGGAATAAAGAGCGGCTGAGAATTGCCCGGAACCGGTCTCGTCGGCCCAAAATCGGTTTTGGAGAAAAATGCCGCCGGAAACCGTTCCCGGATCGGCGTAACCTCAAACGTTCATTGGGATAAAAATAGTCGTCTCTCACAACAAACTCTACTCTAACAGGAGGGGTGTTCCCGCTGACCTCAAGAGAAAAAAAGGCCCGGAAGGAACCAAAAATTTTTTTCGGTGTCCGTACGAAAATCGCCGTCAAGCCCTCGTGCGGGCCGACACGGACGTGGTCGGGGCTGCTGCGTAACAAAATGCCGAACGCCGACAACAGGCAACACGCGACCAGTGTGGGGCCTTGTTTGCCAAGGCGGCAGAGGGCGCATGCCAACTCTTCGGGTCTGGAGTAACCACCAGCCTTGTCTTTGACACGGCCCGACACGGGTTTGGCACTGCGTTCAAAAAAATCAGGCTACCGAAGCTCTCGTTGTAACCATTGATTTTCAAGCCGGTTGCGTTCGGTCGATAAAGGAGCGACACTGTTGACACTGGTGGCACGGCCCAAAAGAGATGAAAAATTGAAATCTCAAAAAACAGGATGTAAGAGTAAACATGTTATATATTTATAGATATATGTAATAATAATCATATTTTTCCTTTATTATTACTGGTGACGACCTCGCGTTTTTCATTTTTCTACTTCTTGCTCCCGTGTCGGCAGTGCCAACAGTGTCGCTCCGTTGCGGTGCAAACGCAAGTCGTTAATTGGTTGCGAATTGCGTCGACGCCTCCGGTGGCCAGATTTTCTTGGCTGCCGTGCCAAAGCAGTGCCAACCCGTGCCAGCAACATCAACGGAAACGACGCGGAGAAAGAAGCTCTCCGCGCCTAACCGATTGACGTTCAAGAGTTTATCCTCTCAAGGCGATTCGATAACGAACAGCGGTGCCGCCGGACTCGCCCGGAGCGATTTCCAGCTTTCCTTGCTCGACGAGGGTGTTGAGCACCGCCGCCGCCTTCTTCGAACCATCTTTGTTACGATAACGGTTCCGACGGCGTTTCAATTCCCGCACGGTAATCTCGCCGCCGTTTTGCTCGATGGTTTCGAGGATCGCCTGCGACTCAAAATCGATTTCGCACTTGGTGTTGCGGAGCAGTTGCAGGATGCGCGACGTCTCCCGCTTGAACCACATAATGAGGCGGATGGCCCGCTGCATCGTGTCGCCGTTCAGGATTTCAAGCGGTTCTCCGTCTTCGACCCGCTCGACGAGGTGAAACACCAGAGCGAGCCGCGCGGCATAACCGGCGAACTTGGCCCAAGCCGCTTTCAGGTCACCGGTCAGCGTGCTTCGTTCGTCGACATTCGAGTCGAAAAAACGCACGAATAAATCTTTGGCCTCCGCCGAAAGCCGGACGATCAAGGGGTTCTCCGGCGTCGGCCCGTTCATGGCATGTCGCCAGGAATAAATCGTTCGAAAAACATTTTCGTAACCGAGCAACGCCTCGTCGGAAGTCGTTGCTTCGGTCCAGTGGCCAGGCTTGTCCGGCGGCATGGCGAACAGGATTCTCGCCGTGAGACCGGACTCGAAAAACTCCTCGTTGTCATTGACGATCCGCTGCAAAACAAGGGGCTGGACGCCGCCGCACAAGCTGACGGCCGGGTGGTCGAAGCGAATCATTTTCTTGCCCGTCTTGCGATTGACCCGGAAAGGACGACCTCCGTGA
>JBEBTM010000154.1:0-8918 GCA_040393745.1 Thermogutta terrifontis
ATCGTCAGCGCCGCGTCGCTGCTGTCGGATCGCGGCATCGAACTGGGCGAAGAGAAAACGAGCGAGGTCGGCGAGTTTTCTTCGCTCATCACCGCGGAAATCACGGGTGAAGACCGGACCGTCTCGATTTCAGGCACGCTGTTCGGAAATTCGATGCCCCGGTTGGTTCTCATCAACGGTTACCGGCTCGAAAGTTTTTTGGACGGAAATCTGCTCATTTTCGACCACCGTGACGAGCCGGGCGTGATCGGGGCCGTCGGAACCGCTTTCGGCAAATCGAAGGTCAATATCAGCAGCATGTCGCTAGGTCGGGCCGATGATTTCCCCGGCGGTGACGCCGTGGCCGTTTTGGCCATTGACGGCGAACCGAACGAGGAATCGATCCAAGCGATTCGAGCCATTCCGGCGATTACGAAAACCTATTTCGCGAAACTTCCCGCCGCCGACGATCTCCCCGTCTGGATGGGTTAAAATCCGACACGGCATTCGTGGAATACACGAGTCTCCACTCATGAAGGGAACGCCGGCAAAACGGACACTTCGTCGCCGTTTTGCCGGCCAATTTCTGATGGACGCCTTATTCCGTTCAGCCGAGCGGCTCAGACATCGATGAGGTCTAATGGTGGTGCGGCGCAAACACCAGGGGTTCTTCCGGCGATTCAATATCCAAACGCATGACCGTCCGACCCTGCAGCAAGTCATGCAGCACCGTGCCGACCAGTTCGCTCCGCCAACCTTCGAGTAAACGGGGGTGGACATCGTCGGGAAGCGTGCCCAGTTCCGCGGCAATCAGGTCCCGGACATCGCCGGGTCCGCCGACCAGTTGCTGGGCAATGTTTTCCCGCTTGCAAATCGAGCACAACGCCGCGTATAGAAATTGGGTCATCACACCGTACTGCGGATAGGAAAGCCGATCCGAAATCACGGGCCAGTCTTCCTTCGGGAGCGAGAGAGCTCGCTGGATCGTCGTCGACAGCTCGGGCAGCAGCCGGGCCATTTCACGCCGTTGGAACCCACGGACCGATTCGATCCGCTGTGGGTCAGCCGTGCCACGTTTGGCCAGTTCCACGATCAAATCGTCCCGGAGCACCCGACTCGGCGGCTGGTTCCACTTCTTTGCCACACCGTCTCGCCAGAGCCATAGTTCACGGACAATGGCCAATTCACGTGGTTTCATCCGGGAAATTTTGGGCAAACTCCGCCAGCGGGCCGTTTCAAAATCCCGCAGGAGCACGCTTTTGATACGCGTGATTTCCCGTTCGAACCAGTCGAGGCGACCCAAACGGTCCAATTTTTTCTTTAGGATCGTAGCGAGTCGATCCAAGTATCTGACATCGTCCAGCGCGTAATCAATTTGCCGGGCTGTCAGGGGACGCTTGTTCCAAACAGTCCTGGATTCCGCTTTGGGTAAATCGATGTGCAGGAACCGTTCCAAAAGCATACGAAAACCGGCCGGATAGTCCATGCCGAGAAAACCGGCGGCCACTTGTACATCGAAAAGCCGCCGAGGTAAACGTCCCACGGCACGATGGCAGAATTCCATTTCACTCCGGCAAGCGTGAACGACTATTTCGTGTCGATCGTCGCAAAAGAGCTCCCAAAGCGGGCCGAGTTCGTCCACGGCCAAAGGATCGATCAAGTACAACCCATCCCCTGCAGCGATTTGGATCAGACAAAGCTGGGGAGTATAACGGCCTTCGGAAATAAATTCCGTGTCGTAACCGATCACCGGAGCATCTTCAAGGCGGCGAAGTAAATCCTGAAATTCGGAAACCTTTGTGATAAATTTGTGAGACATCCTCTTCTCGGCAGGGTGGGGAAACGTCGTAAAAAGTTGGCGGCGGACGGGCAAAGCGGATTGCGTTTGGACATCGGCAATTGGTACACCTTCATTGTCACCGATTCACCGGACCTCGTCAAGCGGCGCAGTCGAACTTGCGGAAACCGAAAACGCTTAAATATCTTACGCCAACAGGGTTTTTCCGCTAAACAGGTCGCATCAAAGCTTCAAGAACACCGAGGTTGCCGTCCTTTGTATTCTTGAAAAACCGGCAAGGCGGAATGAAGGTGAGTCAAGGAAAACGCGTTGTCGTCGCCTGCCCCGCCGATACCGAAGCGAAAAATGAACGAAAATAGGTCCACACGGTTTCGACGGACGAAAAAACGGTTATTTGATTTTTGTGCGAGGTTTGTTCTCGCCCGGAACCTGTTTACGTTCCTGTTGGATACGGTCCCGACTTTCCTGCCCCCGACGTTCGTTTTCTTCCATTTCCTTGAGTGTGACCTTTGAATCCAGCGAATGGCGACGGATTTTCGCCTTGAGTTCTTCGGGATCGGCTTCCTTGACCTTTTTCAAGACGAAATCATCGTAATCGATCGACCCCGCGCCCATATGCCCGTAGAGCATGACGCGGCCCTGTTTCGGGAAAAACCGGGTATGGCGGGGCGTAAATTCCTGTGAATGCTCGACCCAGTTGCCGGCCGGACTTTCGAATAGATTTTGCTGGCTGCGGTAAACTTCCCGGGTTTGCCGGCCCGCTTTGTCGTCGAAGCCTTCGACCAAAGCGTTATCGCCTTTCTGGAAAATCGTGTCAATCGTATCATAGCATTTCACGAACAGGATCGGTTTCACACCCGAAGATTTTTTGTAGCGAAATTGGATCCGGTAGAGCGCGCCCTCTTCGATCGGGAAAGGTTTGCTGTAATACATCAGGCCGAAACCGTCACCGATTTCCGCGTCGAATTCCGTGTGCAGGTAATGATTGCCCGATTTTTCGGGATCCGAAACCCGCTTGACCAATCGACCGATAGGTTCCCGGTGCTGTGCGCAGCGGGCTTCCCAACCCACGGGAATGCCGCCGACGACGGCTTCGAAATCGCCGCCGGGCATGAGATTCGGGTTCTTTTCCCAATTCTTTTCAATCTCGGCCGTTTCTTCGGCGCTCCGGGCCTGGCGGTCGTAGAGCTTTTCCAAAGCGTGACGTACGTAAATGCCCGTCACCTCGGCCACGGCGTCCGTTCGAGCCTTATTGACCTCGTAAATGATCTTCGGCGGCTCTTGCGAGAAGTCAACCACCTTGAGCCAGAAGTCGTAGATTTCCATCACGTCTTTATCGACCCGCTCGATTTTGCCCCAAATGCCGATGTCGGAATTGAAGGTTTTCGTCACCCATTCTTTCATCTGATCCATGGAAGTCTCGGGATTCGGCTTGATCCCATGGGTTTCGCATACGCTGCGTACGTCGATCATCGACTCGGGAATGACGAAACCCTTTTCGCGGTTGAGCTTCATCCAGAACATATTGCCCATGATCTGGCCGTAGCGGTTTTCCATGTCGGCGTCCCAGAGAGATTCGAAGTCGAACATGACAACGCGTTTCTGTCCGGCGTAACGGTCCCGGTCGTCTTTAACCTTTTTTTGGATGTCTCCCCGGGCTTCCCCGGAGCTGGCTTCGGCAATGACGTCCATGCCGGTTTCCAAGTCGGGATTCGGCTGCGATTGTTGCACGGAAAGTGTCGGAGCCTGCGGGGTTTCACGTTGTCGAGGTTTCGCGGCGCCGATGTCTTCCGTTTCGGGCCGGTCGCCTTTGATCTCGGCAAGATCCTCACCGTTATTTTCGGCAAAGCGACGATCTGCATCGCAGAGCTTATCCAGCGGAATCGTGGCTCCGGTCCCCTGTGGGGTCAACAGGCAGACTTCGCCGTCCATGACGGAAATGAATTCGCCTTTAGCCAAGACTTTTCCGGCCGCGTCTTTCCATTCCCGCTGGTCGGAGTCGGCCCCGATTAGAGGGACGGAAAATACGGCAAACAGGAAGAAGCTTGTAAGGACTCGGGCCATCATGGGAAACTCCTCGGGATAGGGAACGCAAGATTACGGGAGCGTTCAGTATATCCCGTGGAGACGGTTTTGGCAAGCAAAATTTCGCGGGTGGCGTTCACTGCTGCGGACCCGCTGAGAGGACGACTTGCGACGGTCGGACGACACGGTCGTAAAGCCGGAAGCCGGGTTGCGTTTCCGTAACGACCGTGCCCGGAGCGAATTCGTCGCTGGGGATTTGCGCGATCGACTGCTGGAAATTCGGGTCGAAGGGCTGGTGCAGCGTTTCGATTTTCTCGCAATGGAACCGGGCGAGCACGTCGACGAATTGGCTGTGAACCATCCGGACGCCTTCAATAAGCGATTCCAGGCTGTGCGTCTGGTCCGCGGCTTCAAGGGCCCGGGTGATGTTGTCCCAAACGGGGAGCATTTCCCGCATCAAATCGATGTTGGCGTATTTCCGTTCGTCCGCCGCCTGTCGGGCCGCGCGGACTCGGTAATTTTCCAGGTCGGCCAAGGCTCTGAGCGCTCGGTCTTTCGCCAAGGCGAGTTCTTCACGAAGTTGATCGACCTCGCTTAAGTCCTGGTTTTTCGGGGCTTCAGCGGCTTTCGCCATTTCCGGCCGATCGTCGTCCGGATCGCTGACAAGGTCAATATGATCGCTCATAGTCGGATCCCTTTCGGATGTGTGTTTTGGCTTCCGGGGTATGATTCGCCCGGTGACGTTCACTCTGTCTTATCGTCTTTCGGCGTTTCGTCCTGCATTTCGTCTTTTTTCTTCTTGTCCGATTTGTCGCAGAAAAATTCCGTAACGAATTCTCCCAGTTTCGAGAAGAAATTCTTCCGCTCGGGCAAAACGTGATCGCCCTCGAATTCGGCCAGTTTTCGCAGCAATTCCTTGTGTTCCGCCTTGAGTTTGCGAGGGACTTCGATGTAAACCTGGATGAGCAAATCTCCCGCGATGTTCCTGCGGGGAACGGGCATGCCCCGGTTGCGTAGCGTGATGACGTCGCCGGTTTGCGTTCCGGCGGGAATCTTGATTTTCTCGGGTCCGTCCAATGTGGGAACCTCGATTTCCGCCCCCAAAGCGGCTTGGGCGTAACCGATGGGAACCCGGCAGATCAGGTGTTGGCCGTCTCGATGGAACAGGGGGTGCGGCTTTACGGTTACAAAAACATAACAGTCGCCCGACGGTCCACCCTCAAGGCTCTTTTCGCCTTCGCCCTGCATGCGGAGCCGGGTGCCCGTATCGACCCCGGCGGGAATTTTGATTTCGCGTGTGACGGTCCGGGGGATCATGCCGCTTCCCCGGCAATCGGGGCAGGGGTCGGTGATGATCGCTCCCGCACCCCGACAGCGTGGGCACGTCGTTTGAATCGAGAAAAAGCCCGTGGACTGCGTAACACTTCCCTGACCGCCGCAAAAAGAACAGCGCTGGGGTGTGGTGCCCGGCTTGGCTCCGGTCCCGTGGCAGGTATCGCAGGGCTCATGTCGTCGGAACGTGATTTCCTTCGTGATGCCCCTTGCGGCTTCGTGCAAATCGATGGTCAGATTGCATTTAATGTCGTTCCCGGGCATGGGGCCGCGCCCCCGTCCGGCCCGACCGCCACCGCCGCCGAATAAGTGCTCGAAAATATTGCCGAACGCACCGAAGATGTCGTTGACGTCATGAAACTGGGATCCGCCACCGTTGGCTTCGAGGCCGGCATGGCCGTATTGATCGTACAAGGACCGCTTTTCCTCATTACCGAGAATTTCGTACGCGGTCGCACAAAGTTTGAATTGCTCGACGGCGCCCTCATCGCCCGGATTGCGGTCCGGGTGATACTTCATCGCCATTTTCCGGTAAGCGACGGTGATTTCCTCTTTCGTCGCCTGGCGATGGACGCCGAGCACTTCATAATAATCGGGTTTTGACATGGAATCAATTCGCAATGAAAAAAGAGCCGGAAATTCCGCTGCGCTTCATTTCCGGCTCTTTATAGAAAAATCACACCACGGCGCCGTAGATGTCGTTCTCGTCGTCTTTCTTGTAGTCCGTGACGAGTGTTTCCGTGGTCAACATCAAGCCCGAGATGCTTGCGGCATTCGTCAGGGCCGTACGAACCACCTTCAGCGGATCGATCACGCCGGCTTTGAACATATCGACGTACTTGCCGGCATGGGCGTCGTAGCCGGTGTTTGTCGGTTTCTGCGAAACTTCATCCGCGATGACCGAACCGTCCAGGCCGCAGTTTTCCGCGATCTGGATCATCGGCTTGTTCAAAACCCGCAGCACGATGTCAACGCCGATCTTTTCGTCGCCCTTAGCCTTGTCACGGATCTTTTCCACGGCTTCCTTGCAGCGCAAGAGCGCCACGCCGCCGCCGGGCAAGATGCCTTCCTGAGCCGCCGCGCGGGTCGCATGCAGTGCGTCTTCGATCCGTGCCTTTTTCTGCTTCATCTCCGCTTCGGTATTCGCACCGACCTGGATCACGGCCACGCCACCGGACAGCTTCGCGAGCCGCTCCTGGTACTTTTCGCGGTCGTAATCGCTTTCGGTGGTTTCGATCTGCTTGCGGAGCATATCGATCCGGGCCTTGATGTCGTCTTTGCTGCCGCCGCCTTTGACAATGACCGTGGAATCCTTGTCGACGGTAATCTGTTGCGCTTTCCCGAGTTGGTCGAGCGTGACGTTTTCCAGCTTGATCCCGAGGTCTTCGCTGATCACGACACCGCCGGTCAGGATCGCGAGGTCCTGGAGCATGGCTTTCCGGCGATCCCCGAAACCGGGCGCTTTCACCGCGCAAACATCCAGCACGCCGCGGAGCTTGTTCACCACGAGCATGGTCATCGCTTCGTTGTCCACGTCTTCGGCGATGATCAGCAACGGTTTCATCTGCTGCGACACTTTTTCCAGCAGCGGAATCAGTTCCCGGATATTGCCGATTTTCTTTTCGTGCAATAAAATCAGCACGTCTTCCATCTGGCAATTCATCTTCGTCGTGTCGCTGATGAAATACGGCGAAATGTAGCCTTTGTCGAACTGCATGCCTTCGACGACTTCGTACACCGTTTCGGCCGTTTTGCCTTCTTCCACGGTGATGACGCCGTCGTTTCCGACCGCTTCCATGGCTTCGGCGAGCAGGTTGCCGATTTCCGTGTCGTTATTGGCCGAGATCGCGCCCACGCTGGCGATTTCCTGTTTCGTCGTCACCGCTTTGGCCATGCTGTGAAGTTGGGTTACCGCGGCTTCCACGGCTTTGTCCACGCCTCGTCGCAGCGCGGTCGGATTCGAGCCGGCGGCAATGTTCCGGAGACCTTCCTTGAAGATGGCCCGAGCCAATACGGTCGCGGTGGTCGTACCGTCGCCGGCCTGGTCCGATGTCTTCGAGGCGACTTCGTTCACGAGCTTTGCCCCCATGTTTTCAAAGGGATCTTCCAGTTCGACTTCTTTCGAAACGGAAACGCCGTCTTTCGTGACCGTAGGGCCGCCGTAGGATTTGTTCAAGATCACGTTCCGGCCCGTGGGGCCCATGGTCACGGCGACCACGTCGGCCAGTTTGTTCACGCCGTCGAGAATTTTCTTGCGGGCGTCGTCGGAGAATATCAATTGCTTTGCCACGTCGATGGGCTCCTATGTTATCGTTTGGTTATCGGTATCGAATGAATTTGGGAAAAATGAAAATTGACAGTGGAAAATTGAAAACGAGGGGAAACGGCGTCTAAGACGCACGGCTAAACATGTCCCCCCGATTTTCCGTTTTCAATTCACTTAACCACCTTGGCGAGCACGTCCGACTCGCGCAGGATTTTCACTTCCTGACCGTCGACTTCGATGTCGCTGCCGGAGTATTTGCCGTAGATGACTTCGTCGCCGATGGCCACGTTCACTTCGGCCCGACTGCCGTTGTCCAGCAGTTTGCCGGGACCCACGGCGATCACAACGCCGCGTTGCGGCTTTTCCTTGGCCGTATCGGGCAGGAAGAGTCCACCGGCGGTCTTCTCTTCGGCTTCAACGGGTTGAACGACGACACGATCATCAAGCGGCTTCAGGTTAATCTTTTTCGACATTGTTTTGGTTCCTTTCAAGTGTATTGGTTATTGGAGTTGATAGTGAATAGCGCTTAGTGAATAGTGGAGGACATGAAATTATGTCTCAATGGTTGATTCCAGCATTCACTAATGATTCCTTACTATTACACTATTCGTTATTTACTATTCACTAAAATCCACCCATTCCCATGCCGCCCATTCCGCCCATGCCACCCATCATGCTCGGATCCATTCCGCCACCGCCCGGAGGCATTGCGGGTTCGTCTTTCGGGATTTCACTGAGCGTGCAGGACGTGGTCAGCAGCAAACCGGCCACGCTCGCGGCGTTGGTGATGGCCGTCTTGACCACCTTGGCAGGGTCGATGATTCCGGCTTCCATCATGTCGCCGTAGACGTTTTTGTCGGCGTCGTAACCGTCGTTTTTGCCTTTCATCTGGCGGATACGGTTCACGACTACGGCTCCGTCAATGCCCGCATTTTCGGCGATGCAACGGATCGGGGCGTCGAGAACCTTCTTGACGATCTGTACGCCGAACACTTCGTCGCCGGTCGCTTCGACTTTGTCCAAGGCTTTGTCGCTCCGGAGCAGAGCCACGCCGCCGCCGGGGACGATGCCTTCTTCCAAGGCGGCTTTGGTCGCGGCGCGGGCATCCTCGTACAGATATTTTTTCTCTTTCATTTCGGTTTCCGTGGCGGCACCGACGTTGATCTGGGCCACACCGCCCGCCAGTTTCGCGAGCCGCTCTTCAAGCTTTTCACGGTCGTAGCTGCTCGTCGTGGTTTCGATTTCCCGCTTGATCAGGGCGACCCGGGCTTCGATGTCGGTCTTTTTACCGGCACCGCCGACCATCGTCGTATTTTCGGACGAAATCGTGATCTTCTTGCACCGGCCCAGATCGGTCATCTTCACGGCCTCAAGTTGCACGCCAAGGTCCTTGTAAATGGCCGTGGCGGCGGTCAAAACGGCAATGTCGCCCATCATCGCTTAACGGCGGTCGCCATAGCCGGGCGCTTTCACAGCGGCCACTAAGAGCATGCAGCGCAGCTTGATCACCACAAACTA
>JBEBTM010000155.1:0-8910 GCA_040393745.1 Thermogutta terrifontis
GGCGTCACAGCATTCGCACTTCTCGCCGCAATCGCAGGCATTCTTGGCAGGGCAGGCGTTGCAGCATTTGCAATCCTCGCACTTGCATTCGCCACCGGTCTTGCAGGCGTCACAGCATTCGCACTTCTCGCCGCAATCGCAGGCATTCTTGGCAGGGCAGCAGGACATCTCCTCGGTACAGGGTTTTTTCTCCGCAACGCAATTGCTCTTTTCGTCCACACAACAGCAGGGAGTCCGAGCGGCGTTGGTCGCGGGCTTTTCGCTCGGTACCGTGGAATGGGAAACGAGCGTCACCGCCGCACAAAGGGCGAAAACGGCTAAAAAAACAACGGAGTAAAGAACATTTTTTGACATATTAAACCTCTTTTGATGATCTGATAGATAGAAATTGATAGAACACGGCTTGCGAAGACGATGGTGGTCGTTTCGCGAGATCGGCTTACCGGAATCAGGCTCCGGAGTCCTGGGATAGACCCGGCATCAATTTCGTAGAACCACCAACAAGAGATGAAGGCGCACCGGTAGCCGGGCCAGGGGATTCATTCGATGCTGAATCAGAAATCCCGTGTCCGGCAAAAAAGACGTTTCAGGCAAAAGGGCGAAAGTCGGAGGAGAAAGCTCCTCCAATTTCTGCCAAATTTCCAGCGTTTGTACCGTAGTTCGTTGCGGGGGCGGTGGGGCGATTTTCGTTTCCGAACAAGAACAGCGACAGGAGCCCGACGTTTCATTCGCCAAGCCTCCGCTCGCAGAACAGCAAGTGGCACGGGGAGGGCCGCTTGTCAGTGTGGGCTGAGCGGCAGCTTGAAGATCCGACGGCTCCACTTGATCGCAGCAACACTTACGGCAAGTTGACTTTGGCGTTTCCGGCTCAACTTCCTCCTGAACGGATCGGACACGATTGGAGCAGTCGCAGTTGGGGCAGGCACACATTCCCGTCTGCGGCCAAAGAACATAGAACAAGACCGTTGTCACCAAAAAACAGCGACACAGCTTGTTGCGTAATATTCTTATTTTTCGACGGAATTTTTTCATAGCACCTACTTTATTTTCGGCCCGAAACCCACGCCACGTGTCCGAAATCGGCCGCGAACGGCAAAAAATCCAAGAAAAACCAGGCTCAACGGATGTTTTTCATTCAAAAAACCGTATTTCGAACAAGGGAAGCCCGTGGGAACGAACACACCTCCCATGATAGACAACTTTTTGAGCAAAGTCAAGTTGTAATACCAGTACTTCAATTCGCCCTTCCGGTGTAGCAAAATATTGCAGACAATCAGTAAAGTCGGCCCTGCTTTTTTGTTTTGCCTAAACAGCCAGACTTTTACGACACCCCTCCAATTTGAAAATCCTCCCTCCATTGGCCAAGGACACTGATTTGTCCGGGTATTTTTCAATCTTCATGATTTTCGCCGGTTTAAATCATTGTTTCATTGAGTTTTTTCAAACTCGCGCTGGCATCGAATACAGCGTGTCGCATCACGCAGGGCTTCAAGTCGAGCCTCGGGAATTTCGCTGCCGCAATCTTGGCAGCGGATGGCGTCTTCCCATTCCCAAGCGCTCGGCTCAGCTCGTTTAACGAAAAGGGTTCCGATTTCGCGACATTGGGGACAAAAAACATTATCAATGTGATGAACAAACAGTTCGGCAAAGAGAATCGGATCAAAGTCAGACTGCGGTGAAAGCTTTCCGATGGCAACGAGAGCTCGGGTGACGCGTTCGATCGCCCAGAGTTCAAAAAAGCCGCAGTGGTTGCATTGAACTTCGAACGAGGTAATGATTATCTTCGCCATTCTGCTCCTATCGCATAAATCTCTTTCCGCTTGCGTTGAGTCGGCCAATGCGAGGAAAAGGACGCCGCATCGAATATACCAGAAAAAATAGATTTGTCGTACCCCCGGCATGACGTTCGCGACTACCCCGCAACGTTGGGTCGGGGCGGACTTTCGCTGGGATGAGCAGGAGTCGACGGTCGAGCAAGGATAACGAGCGAACCGACCGTTTGGTTGATGAATATCTGCCTCCAAATCGACTCTTACCGGCGAAATTCTTGAGGAGTCGGCCGGCTTTTTTCGAACCATTCTTCGATGAGATGGATCACGGCATGTGGATTGATCGGTTTACTGCAATAAGCGTCCATTCCGGCGTCGAGGCACTTTTGCACGTCTTCCTTCGTCGCGTTGGCCGTCAATGCGATGATCGGAATGTGTTGTCTTCCCTGTTCCCTTTCCCATTTCCGAATCAAATCCGCCGCTTCGTAACCGTCCATTTCCGGCATCTGGCAATCCATCAGCACGATGTCATAATGCGTCTTGCAGACTGCGACACAGGCTTCGTGCCCGTTCTCGGCGATATCGCACGTAAAACCGGATTCTTCCAGAAGATTCCTGGCGACGATCTGGTTGACTCGGTTGTCTTCGACCACGAGAACGTGAACCTTTCCGGCCAAACGAGAGCGGAAATCGCCGGGAACCGGGGTGGACAAGGGGTGTCTTCGCACTTTCCGTTTTTCCGGTTTACCGGAATCAAGAATTCGGGGATCGAGAATGCCGGATTCGAGCTTCCGGTGACGTTCGACGGAGTAAATACCGTTGATCAGCGAGTCGAACAAAGCCGAAGGAAACACCGGCTTGCTGATTGATTCCGCTTCAATTTTGTTCAAATAATCCTCGTCGATATCCTCGGAAAGCGAACGGAGAAGGATCGCCTGAGGCAAGTGGACGCCGCCGTTTCCCTCCGCATCAATCAACCGCCGCATCCATTCGAGGCCGGTTTCGATACCGAACGAATTGTCAAGAACGATCAAGTCGAACGATTCGCCCCTTTGTTCGGCCTCCTCCAATAGTCTCACCGCTTCCTTGCCGGAATCGCGGACTTCGCATCGCATCTCCCAGTTCCGCAACTGCGTTCGGATCGCTTCCTGCTGGCTTTTATTGTCGTCAACGATCAGGACGCTCCGATTCGAGATACGGAATTGACCGTCGATTTCTCGGCCGGAAAATGCGGCACAATAATTACCGTCGATGTGCGGGCAGTTTTGATCCCGGAGATGCGGACACGTTCTTCCTTCGTCGCGAAGACAGCGAATCACCTGCGAATCGCTTTCGAAATGGACCGTGAACCAGAACGTGGAACCTTTGTCCGGCTCGCTTTCGACATGGATTTCTCCGCCCATGAGGTGAACCAGTTTCATGGAAATCGCCAGACCGAGTCCCGTTCCCCCGTAAACGCGAGCCGTCGAAGCGTCCGCCTGGGAAAACGCCTTGAATAATCGATCGATCCGATCCATCGGGATTCCAAAGGTTGACGCACAAGGGGGTGGCGTCGAACATCAGCCGGGTCAGCGCGTTCGCCTCCTCGGCGGCGATTCTCGCGCGGTCAAGCTCCTCCATCATCTTGCGCCGTTCGGTGATGTCGAGAATGACAACGATGACCTGGACGATGGTTCCATCGGCATCGCGGATGGCAGAGAGATTCATATCTCCCCAAAGAAGTCGTCCCTCCTTGTCACGAAAAGACGCTTCGAGGCGGTATTGGTCGATCTCGCCGGACAAAACCTTGGAACGATATTCCGCAAGGTTACGGTGGAATTCGGGATCCTCGCCATAGACCATCATGAGGGGGCGTCCCAGCAATTCTTCGGCGAAGTAACCGAGGAACCGTTGAAACGCCGCATTGACGAATTTGAAACAAAACGTCGTGTCGGAAAAAAAGATCGGCGAGTTGCTGTTGGAGAGCAGCACTGCAATTTGCGATTCGCGATGCTGTAATTCGCTGGTCTGACGCTCGACGATGACCTCCAGATCATAGCGGTGTCGTTCGAGACGATCCTCGTTTTCCTTCCGCTCGGTGATGTCGCGGATCATGCAGATCGCGGCGGTGATCTCCCCGGACGGAGCCAAAAGGGGATAGGTGAAATGTTCGAGCCACATCCCCGGCTTGATCGCGGTCGGCTGCTTGTAATGAACGGTCGTGACGGACTGCCCGGTCTCGAACATCGTTTTCGTCGGGCAGGAATCGCAAACATCGTCGTGGCACGAGGTGACGTAACATTTTTTACCGACCAGCGGCATGAATTCGGGGTACATCTCCTCGAACGCGGGATTCGTCTTGAGGATGGTGTAATTCGGGTCGATAATGAACATTCCTTCCCGGATGTTGGCGAAAATCGTGTCGACGAACGATTCATGCGATTTGACGACCTCCGCGAAACGGACTTGTTCCGTGATATTACGAAAGGTCTCGAACGCCCCGATCAATTCGCCGGTTTGAGGATCGAAGATGGGAGCCGAATGAAGCTGCAAGTGCTTGCCGATCGCCGGTTCGAAATAGGTGCTCTGCGCCGGTTTGCCCGTTTGGAAGGTTTCGGTCACCGGACAGAAATCGCAGGGGGTTTCGCGTCCGAAAATCCGTTGATGGCAGACGCGATCAATCAAAGGGCCATTCGGAGCGTGACTGGTCGTTGCCGCGGCATTGGCTCGTAGAATTGTGAATTGGCGATCCAAGAGAAAAATACCGTCTTCTGTGTTTTGGAACAGATTGTCTAATTCGGCTTCATGTCGCAAACGGAGTTTTTGATTATTTTCCCGTTCGGTCACGTCGGTTCCGAACCCGATCGCTCCATCGATTTCTCCCCGGCCATTTGCAAGAGGGGTGATATGAACTTCCAACACACGCGTTTCCACGGAGAAGAGAACGGTTACGGTCTCGCCTAGAAGGGCAAGGCGATAACTTACCGTGTGTTCCGGATGACCGGGAAAAACGACTTCGATGTCTCGCCCGAGACCCCGGTGAGGCAATAAATGGTCGACGACGATTTCCTCTCCACCGAAGGAGGTGACGCAACCGGCGCGGTCGATGGTGATGAACGAGGCGTTGGAATACTTGGCAAAAGCGTTCAGGATCGGACTGTCCGTGGACCCCGGATGGAAGAAATGGGCAATGGTACTCATGGTGGAATCTCAAATGCTTAACCGTCAAGTGAAAAACAAAATCTGTTGCCGAATAGAGGCCATCCCTTCTGTCATTTCATCAACAATCGTATGTATGTAAGTCTTTGCCGACAGTAACTATAAAGCGAACGGACGAAACAGAAACACGGAGCAATATCGCCAAAAAATGGACCGACCACAACTCGCTTAAGGTACATTATATGAAAACCCTTTTGTAAAACAAGCGAAACAAAAATAATTGAAAATTTCGCAAACCCATAGCCGACAGGAATTTCGGCTTTTATTCTTTTTCCGGTAAACTTACGGTTCATTTTGTGCAAGAAAGTGTTTCGGAGTGTATTGGACCGCAAGAATATCACGTGATGTAAGTGTTTTGTATTAATGTCGTTAGGGTTTTCCTGGCAAGTTCCATATAGGTTTCGACGTTACCGAAAACTCATTCGACTGACACTGGATGGCTCTCCGTCGATACTTCTGCGGCGCGGCGATCTCCTGCGTTTCCAGAGTTAAGAGTTGAAATCCTTCCAAATCTTATTACGGACATAACGGATACAGTAGCCGCTTTGTTCAACGACCCTTGGAAAACTGCAAAATAAGCTGGCCCTCAATATTTTACTGCACCCCTAAATGAACTTTGTCGTTCGACTGGAGTTGAAAAAAACGAAGGACCATCTACAATGGTTAGGGCGTCGTAGCCCTCGTAGCTCAGGGGATAGAGCAACGGTTTCCTAAACCGTAGGTCACAGGTCCGAATCCTGTCGAGGGTAATAAAAATAAGTATTTGCTGAATCGTAACTTACGATTACCTTCCGGGCGACCGGGAGTGCAGCGCTGAGGTTGCTTTTTTGGGTCAGCTTGACCCACTTTTTGGCAATTTAGGTAAGGAGCTGCACAAATGGTCGTGAAAAAATGTAAGAAATCGTATCCGGACTACAAAGTCCACAAGGCTACCTCGCGAGCCTATGTCTGGTTTGGCGGCAAGCGAAACTATCTCGGAGCGGCAGAGTCCCCGGAGAGCTACGAGGCGTACAACCGCTTCATCGCCGACCTCGCCGCCAATCAAGGTCGCCCGGTTCTTTCCGCCGATCCGATCCGCAACACCTCGGCGACTACGCCGGGCAAGCCGGTTCTGATCGCCCACCTGATGGCCGCGTTCCTGACCGCCCATCAGCCGACCTTCCCTGAAAAGGAGTTCGCCCACTTCCGGCACGCCTTCCGGGAACTCCGCAAACTTTATGCACACACCCCCGTTGAGCAGTTCGGACCTCGGTCCCTGAAGCTGGTGCGGGGGGCGATGATCGAAGCCGACCTATCGCGGAACGTCATCAACAAGCGGATCGGCAGAATCAAGCGGCTGATCAAATGGGGATGCAGCGAGGAGTTGGTTCCGGCATCGGTCTTTCATGCCCTCCAGTCGGTTGATGGATTGCGGAAGGGACAGAGCAAGGCTCGGGAACTGGAGCCGGTCATGCCGGCGCCGCTGGAGCATATCGAGGCATTGTTACAATTCCTCTCGCCTCCGTTAGCCGCTATGGTCTGGGTGCAATATCTCGCGGCGATGCGTCCCTCGGAAGTTTGCATGATGCGGGTCGGCGACATCGACACGTCGGGCGAAGTCTGGCTGTACCGGCCTGAGTCGCACAAGGGGACATGGCGGGAGAAAGACCGGATCATCGCGTTCGGGCCGAAGGCAATCGCCGTCCTGACGCCGTTCATGGACAAGCCGCAGGATGCTTACCTGTTCTCCCCGGCGGAGTCAGCTGTTTGGTATCAGGAGCAAAAGAGCAAACGATACGAGGGTTTGCGTAAAACGCCGAAGTACCCATCGGAGGCCCGGAACGAGGCGAAACGCAAGGCCAAACGTCATACACGAAAGCTGAAACGCCAACCCGGTGAGTGCTACGACAAGTGCAGCTACAACCGCGCGTTGAAATACGCATTCGGACGAGCGGCCAAGGCCGGTACGCCGATCCCGGAGTTTTTCCCGTACCAACTTCGACATGCCAGAGCGACCCACATTCGCGCAACGCATGGCCTGGAAGTTTCGCAGTTGCTCTTGGGCCACGCCCGTTGTGACGTGACCCAGGTCTACGCCCAGCGGGATTTTTTGCGTCTTATTGAAGTCGCGAAGGAAACCGGGTAAAAAAGACCAGGTCAGACGGGGGCAAAATACCCCCGTCCATTTTCAATAATGAGGTCAACATGTCCGATACTCAACAACTGCTTCTCCGTACGCCGTGGACAACCGACGCGGTTCTCGATGATTGCATCTGTGTTCTTGTTCGAGAATACGTTATGCCTGGCGAACAGGAAGATTCCGCCGTCTTCTACGCAATCGTCGGCGCAGAACGAAATCTGAGACCTGTCACAAGGGAAGAAGCCGGCAGCTTTCTTGAACAACACCGTAATCGAACATTCATCACGTTCGACGCTGTCGCGTTTCATCAGCGTTGCCTCCAAGCCGTTGACGACAATCCCCAACATCGAAGCCGCGTCTGGAGATTATCGAAAAACTCACGGCTCTGGGATGTCGGCTTGCTCGAAAGGCGAATTAGATATGCTCATTCTGGCAAAACCGACATGAAGATGGGTATGGAACGCCTCTGTTCTTTGTACCAGCATTGGCTTGATACGGAATATTCTCAACTTCGGTCAGATAACAAGATAAAGCAATTGCGAGACATCTTGCTTCGCCAGATGGACTGGGCCGTCCGAGAACTCCCAATTTTTCAACGACTTCAGCCTCCAGTGGAGGGCGAATTTGAGGAAAATGAAGACCAGACCGAGTTGCGGAACGTCGATTATTGTTGTGAAATCGTCAGTGAAGTTTCGGATTCCTATGCTGAAATCGAAGCTGAAATCAATTACGATCAAGGCGTTGGTCGCCATCTCCATCCTGAAGGGAACCGTAATTCTCACTTTGCACGCTTGAGGACACGCCGGCGCAGAAACCTGGTATTGTCCGCACCGAACGGGCCGCTCGGAATCGGTTTGGATATCCAGGCCGAGTTGCTTGCCGAGCAACTGAATAGCACCTCTCTTCCGATCGATCAAGTTCGGTTAAAAAGAATTGCTCAAGAGCAAATCGAATCGAGTGTTCAATGCCTGAGAGACACCTCGTCCGACGAAAGTAGTCTATGGGGGAACGGCTTTCGGTGGAATTCTGGACAAACAACGCCTTTATTCAATGAAAACGGTTTTGTTCGAAAAAACGATAGCATGATGCGACAAATTCTCGAACAACGGTTACGTGATACGCCCCGTGATATTAACGTACCATTCGATATTCCACGAAACGGTCGCGGAGAATGGTCTTTGAATTTTATGGATTGGCTGAGACATAGAAAAGGCGATCCGTTTATCAAGGCATGGATCAATCTCGAAATTTGTGGACAAATACAAGCATCACTTCATGAAGCCTCCACCTCCTTTGTGAATTACCGAGCCTTTCCGTTCCTTCAGTGCGCTGTAACAGAGGCGTTCGATGAGACGAGGCATGAATTCTTGCATGCGTCTCCCGACAACGGACTTTTCGTGGAGATTCGACTTAACGACGTTGAGCTTCGATGTGCTTTGGCATCGAATGTCGCTCTCTACGGAATTTTGCCGGAAATGGAAGAGTCCGGCTATGAAAACGTCGGCAGTTATCCAGCCTCCATGCACGAATACGTCATGAGTGGCATCCGGGAAATCCATTCTCAATTTAGGTCGTCAATGCGGCATGTTGAGGAAAACCGTGATTTTGATGACGCCCTAAACGCATGGAGAGCTTTGCCTGAAAGCCAACAACGGGTGGCTATTGATATTGTGGTAAAAAGTTGCATGTGTCAGGAATCCGTGGCATTGACACGACGTCGCCTGAATGACGAAAGAATTCCATTGGAAGTGAAAGAGTTGTCCGCGATCCGTTCTTTGATTTGGGAGTTCGTGGTCTCGTGCCGCGAACCTCAGTATGCCCCTG
>JBEBTM010000156.1:0-8893 GCA_040393745.1 Thermogutta terrifontis
GTAACAAGGTAGCCGTAGGGGAACCTGCGGCTGGATCACCTCCTTTCTAAGGATACTTAGAAACGTCGGTGCTCTGGTAACGGAGCCGACACGAAAAGTTTGGAGACGATCCTTGTTGAATGTGTCTTTTCATCACTCCATTTTATATAAAAAAGGCACGCCGTCCAAAAGACGGCGTGTTTTTTTTCGTACTTCGATGCTCTTCACCAACTTTATGTTGAATGATGCCATGAAATCTTTGACCGCCACAGTAGCGTCCTTTCTTTCCTATGTACTTCTCGGCTTGGCACTCTTCAGCCTCCATGCTCTACAGCTTGCTGCGGAGGAGAAAAAGAGCAATCCTCTCTTGGAGCAAATCGAAAAAGCGAAAAGCACCAAGGCCGAGAAAATTAACGTTGATCAGGACGAGATTTCCTACATTATTTATGAACAGCCGATTTTTCTGCTTTTGGTTGACACGCCCGAGATTCCACTCAAACACGATGTTTCGCCTCTCTATTCCGTTGCCGCTCAGATGTCGACGTTACAAGGCAAATTTGACGATCCAAAAAAGCGATTTGAAGCGTATTTTTCATTCTGGCGAACTCTTGAACCCACTTGGAAACAGACGAAAAAATATTATCAGCGAATTGACCCTGATTTCAGCAAAGACCGCTTTGCCGAAACGATACGACGACATGTCAAGGAAATGACATGTTTGGGCGAAGTCACTTTCGGCGATTTAACCGCCGTGATCTGCGCACCTCGTCACATGGAATTTCGCCCCCCCGCTGCCGAGGATGAAAATGCTGCGGAAGACGGCCCTGAATACCTGATTTACAATATTTGCTATAGAGATGACGGACGCTACTACGCTTTGGACAACGATTTCGCCGCTAAAAATCCTGATGTCGAGAAATTTTTCAATGTTCTCAAGCGTCTTCTCGATGATGGTGATCAAGGAATTTATTCACGGTTGAATGCCCAGCTGAACGCAGATGCCGGGATGTTGTACGAGCTTTGCCGTAAAAAATATCGGCAGCCCTCGCCGCTGAAATACTGGTATCTTTGGCAACAGGAGGACAAATCACCGATCATCGAAGCCGCCTTCCTTTCTTCCGACGGTAGCGAAATCAAGCTGAAAAAACGTGACGACGACAGTGAAATGACGGTAAAGTATTCCCGATTGACAGAGGAATATCGTCGCTTGGCCGATCATTTGGAACAGCTACGTGAAAAACAGCATTGACGGTGTGTCGTATAAAAGGATCGCGTTGATGTCTTATAGACGATCATGACTCAGTATCTCACGGACTTGACTCTTCGCCTTTTATCAGGCGCCGGGCTCTTGGAAAAGCGACGCCGGGAGTCGATTCGCGATTTTTTTATGGCCGCCCGATCAATGAGTGGCGGGTTTACGGGCCGAAAAGGGCAGGGCGATCTTTATTACACGGCCTTTGCGCTTCGTGGGCTCATGCTGTTGACGATTCCCGCAGATCCCGAGCCCCTGGATCGGCTCGAAAAATTTCTCCATTACCAAGAGGTCTGCGAGCTTTCCGCCGTAGAACTCACTTCGCTGGTTTACTGTGAAACGTTACTCCATCTGGCCCGGGGCGTCGAATTCCCGGAATCCCGAAAAAAAAATCTCGCCGATCACTTCGAAAAATTTCGACGTGACGACGGATGTTTCGCCACGACGACCAAAACTTCGTATTCCAGTACCTACCAAACCTTTCTCGCTGCCACGGCTTTTGAGGTTCTCGGCGAGGAAAAGCGGCTCGATTCGATTCCTACCGGCCCGATTTTACACCGACAGCGTGAGGATGGTGGATTTGTCGAACTGGAGAAGCTCCAACATAGCGGCACGAATCCCACCGCAGCGGCCCTTGGATTCCTGAACATTCGAGGGGAATCGTTGAAAAATCGTGAGGGCGCGGTGAAATTTCTTTTGGCCCGGCAACTTTCCGATGGTGGTTTTCAAGCGAACACCCGGGTTCCGATTTCCGATCTTCTCAGCAGTTTCACTGCCTTGGTCGCCCTGGTAGATTTACAGGGCGAACGTTCTATCGACCTTGACGGACTACAAAAATTCGCCGAAAAATGCCAAGCCCGGAACGGCGGTTTCTTCGGAGCCGATTGGGATCGCCAAAGCGACGTCGAATATACGTTCTACGGCCTTGGACTTTTATCCCTTTTGAGAACATTTTAGTTTTGCTTGGGTGAATGATTCGAAAACCGCGATTGATGCGTCATTCCCAGGCAATCAGGAAAGACGAAGATGCGTTTACACGCCGCATTTTCCGGGGTAAAATCATGGAAATGACTTTCTTCACCCTTAACCCCAATAAATGCCGTGTCCAAACAATTGATTCGAGTCGGTCACAGTCCGGATTCCGATGACGCCTTCATGTTCTACGCCCTGGCCAAGGGAAAGCTCGATACGGGGCCTTATAAATTCGTGCATGAATTGGTCGATATTGAAACGCTCAATCGCCGCGCGTTTCACGGCGAACTGGAACTCACGGCCGTGAGCGTGCATGCTTACGCTTACCTGAACGATGTTTACGCTCTCTGCAACTGCGGGGCCAGTATGGGCGACCAGTATGGACCCATTCTCGTCGAAGCCGGCAACTGGAACGAAGCGAACCGCAATAAACCGCTGACCGTTGCCATTCCCGGCGAGCTCACCACGGCTTTTCTCACGCTCCGGCTTTATCTCGACAAGGTGAAACGCGGCAATATCGAATTTGTGACGGTTCCGTTCGACCAGATTCTCGACGAAGTCAAGGCGGGCCGATACGATGCGGGGTTGATCATCCATGAGGGCCAGTTGACCTTTGAGCGGGAGGGCTTGAGTCAGGTGGTCGATCTGGGCGTCTGGTGGATGCAGGAGACGGGTTTGCCGCTACCGCTGGGTGCGAACGCGATTCGCCGGAATTTACCTTGGCAAACGATTTCCGATGTCGTCCGGCTGCTCCATGCGAGCATCAAATACGCCTTGGACCATCGGCAGGAAGCGCTGGATTACGCCCTGGAATTCGGCCGCGGATTGCAACGGGATGATGCGGATAAGTTCGTCGGCATGTATGTCAACGACTGGACACTCGATTTCGGCGACGTGGGCCGAAAAGCCGTGGGGGAACTGTTGCGCAAAGCCTACGAAAGCGGTGTGGTCCCCAAGCGGGTCGTCCCGGAATTCATCTGAGAAGTCGTTGCGAAATTCCTGTTATTGCCATGAGCATGGACATTCTCGAACTGAACATCGAATTGGCCAAGGAATTCGGCGTGGAATTGGAAACCGATTTTTGGCGGCAGGCCGAAACTTTTGGGGCGGTCGTCGACGAAGTTGCCCGGCATCTGGGCGTGAAGGGAGAAGAGTCGACAGTCGACGCCGGGGAAACGCTTCCGAAGCTGATTGAGGCGGTTATCGAAATCACGGGTACGAAAAAAATTCCGAACGGTGAAACGACGCTTTCAAGTTTGGTCCCGATCTGGCGGCGCCATCAATTTTGGCGGCGGCTTCGAGAGCGTTTTCCATTGCTGCCGACGATTGCATCGGGAATAAACGACCGAACATTTCGCATTCTCGGATTCGAGCCGATCCCGTTTTTTCTGGGCGTTATCGGAATCGCGGCGGCGAATTCGGTCGAGAATCCCATGTTGAAATATGCCTTCGCCGCCATTGGAATCGTCGGTTTTCTCGGCTTCGTGGTGATTTTTCCGCTGTTGATTCTGACGCTGTTTGCCTTGCCGTGCAAGCGACTCAGGGAAGCGGCGAAGGTGATCGAAGAACGTCGACGGCGCTGGGAGGCCGTCTACCGCGGTGATTTGACCGATATTGAAACGAAATTACGTGGAATTTTCTGCCGCGTTTTGGCCGTCGAGCCGGAAAACGTCACCCGCGATGCCCCGCTGAGCGGCGAACTGGAATTATGCTGAGACGCCGTTGTCGACCAATCCCCAAGTTGCGCTGCGCTTCACTTGGGGCTCTTGGGGGTGGTCAGAATTCGTCGTCACCTTGGACTTCCCCGAATTCGGAGACGTCATTGTAGCCGCCACCGGGGTCGTCCAAGTTGTCGAATCGTGTGAACTTGCCGATCCAAGCGAGTTCCGCGGTGCCCACGGGGCCGTTGCGCTGCTTGGCAATGATGATTTCCGCTTTGCCGAGAATGCCTTTTTCTTCGGCGGTTTCCCGGCTCATGTATCGGTCTTCCCGATGTACGAACAAAACCACGTCGGCGTCCTGCTCAATGGCGCCGGACTCCCGCAGGTGGGAAAGCTGCGGCTTGTTATCCTTGGTCATTTCCGCTTGACGGTTCAACTGGGCCAGGCAGAGAATCGGAACCGCCAGTTCCCGTGCGAGTCCCTTCAGACGCCGGGCCATTTTCGCTACCTGTTCCTGTCGGGGATCGTTCGAATTCTCCGGTTCGATCAGCCCGAGGTAATCGATGACCAGGAGTCGGAGTCCGTGCTTTCGCTTCAAACGCCGGGCGATGGCCGCGATTTCCGAAACCGTCCGGCTCGGGGCGTCATCGATGAACAGGGGCGCCTGGCTCAATTCGTTCGCCGCTTCAACGAGCCGCTCGTTATCGGTGTGCGAGAGAAAATTCTTCTTGATCTTCTCGGCGTTGACCCGGCCCCGGGACGCGACAAGCCGCATGCCCAGTTCCCGGACCGCCATTTCGAGACTGATCATGAGCACGGGAAACCCCTTCTTTACGGCAACGTGCTCGGCAATGTTCGTCGCAAACGCCGTTTTCCCCATACTGGGCCGGGCCGCGAGAATGATCAACTCGTTCGGGTGCATACCGTCGGTCATTTCGTCCAGCTTTGTAAAGCCGGTGGAAACGCCGTCGGTTTCGCCCCGGGCCTTGATATCGATATAGGCCATGACCTCTTGCATCGCCGTTTGCATATCGGTCACTTGTCCACTGGTTTGCTTTTCGCTCAGGTCGAGAATCTGTGACGCGGCCTGTCCGAGTAGCTTTTGCGGCTCGGTATCGGGTCGAAAGGCGTCCTGGACAATACCCGAACTGACGTGGATGAGCCGACGGAGCAACGATTTTTCGCGAACGATCCGGGCATAAGCCTCGGCGTGGACCGTGACGAACGTGGACCGCATGAGTTCGCCGATATAGGAAATTCCACCCACGGCATCAAGCTCCTCGGACTTGAGCAGTCGGTGTCGGAGCAAAATGGGGTCGATCGCGCTGCCTTCGGACCGCATTTCGATGAGGTGCCGGTAAATCCGTTTGTGGGCGTCGAGATAGAAATCCTCGTCGTGGACCAGCGGAACGATGTCGTCGGCCAAAAGCGGATCGAGCAGCAGGGCTCCGATGACGCCCTGTTCCGCTTCGAGATCATGGGGCGGCGTGTTTTCCAAAGAGGAAAGGTCCACGGGCATCGCGGACTCAGGTTTGCGCGCACGCCGTTTTTTCTTGTCAGGAGCTTCGGACATGGTTCAATCAACAAGAGCCGGACGTGGGATGAAGCGGCACGTCCGGGTGGGTTTGTTAACGTTTTTCTCGAAATGATCCGGAAGCTCCGAGTCAATCAGGCGTCCAGAGTTTCGACGCACCGCCATTTCCGACCGGGGCGCTACCGCCGCCGTCGGGGGTCCAGATTCCCTCTTGGGGCGATGCGCCCGCTTGCTGTTCCGCCATCGCCGCCTGCTGAGCCCGCTGGGCGAAACCGGCCGCAGGGGTTCCGTCGGAGTTCAATATGCCGAGTTGGATAAACAGGTTATGCAGCCCTTGCATGACATTGTCGTCGTGCCCGTATTTTTT
The DNA here is from genome assembly GCA_040393745.1 of Thermogutta terrifontis. Classification (GTDB taxonomy): domain Bacteria; phylum Planctomycetota; class Planctomycetia; order Pirellulales; family Thermoguttaceae; genus WRKP01. Next base: position 5,766 of record JBEBTM010000156.1, read on the forward strand.
GATGACGTAGTCGATCGTTTCGCGGACCTTTTCGAACTGGCCCAGTCCGAGGCGGATCGGAATTTCATGCAGGCACCAGCCCGCGTCCGTGATACCGCATTCTTCGGCTTCGTTTTTTGCCCGCTCAATCCAGAGTAGCGCGTCTTCGAGGTCGTTCATGCCCCGGGAAATTCCAACGAGCGATTCAAACGCCACGGCCCGGGCTTCAACCGGCATGCTCTTGATGGGGCGATTGAGCAATTCCTTGGCAAACCGGCCCGTCGCACGAGGTTCTTTCATGACCGCAACGATTTGCAAACCTTCGACGAGCACCGGTGTGGGCAGTTTTTCCACGTCAAAACGATACCAGCGCCAAATGGGCTGTTCGTCGAGCACGCCCAGAAGTTCCTGTTCCGTTCCATCCGGTACGGAAATCGGTTCCAGCGTCGGCAGCCCGAAATGGGCGCGAAGCCGGTTGGTGAATTCGATGGACGTTTCCTCGTTCATCCAATATTCGATGTATTGGATCGCCGCGAGCATGCGGATTTTATACTTGGGATCCTTTGCGGCTTCTTCCGGCGTTTTACCGTCGAGTAAGCCCAGGGGAAGCGAGGACCACTCCTTTGTGAAATGGGCATCGTAATACGCCTTTTCGACGTTTTGCAGCGTTTCCGCCGTGGGTAGCGTTTCCGGCGTGTAGCGGAAACGATATTGAACTTTAGTTTGGGACCGCGAAATCGGGCGGATCGTTTCGACCTTCGAGGCGTCTTGGATGAGTTCGCCCAGCGCCTTTTTGAGCATCGACTCGACCTGGTTCCGATCGTCGGCCAAGAGTTCCATCAGGGTCAATCGGGCCTCGCGATCGGTCTCCTTGCCGAATATCAGGCAGGTTCCCAGTTGCGAGGAAATATTATCGACCGTGACCACGGCGTCCGGCTTGGGGAACGGGCGGTCCAGGATGACAAAGGCGGCTCTCGGCGGCGGCGTGTCGCCCCCCTGGAATTCAGCCGGGTTGACTTCGATGAAATAGAAATTCGGCGTCGAAAGCAGGATTTCCTGGATCTTGGCCGCATCGGTCACGGGATATTCGACGTAAAGGACTTCCGTCAAGTCGCCCAGCCCGTCCGGCGTGAGATACAGGCAGGTCGTTTCGGCATCGACGGCGTCTTCCACGCTTACGCCGGGCATCGCGGCAAAGGTTTTCAGGGCTTCGCAGCCGGCTTCGTTTTCCAGGAGCCAGAATCGCACCGCCGCGATGTTCCGCCAGAGTGTCGGCCAGCTCGGGGCCATCGATACCAGCGATTCGAGTTTGGCCAAGCCCTTTTTCCATTGCATCAGGGTGATCAGTTCCACGGCGTCTTCGTAGTCCGCTTTGCCGGGGAAATCGTCAGGGCAAAGATAGTCGAACATCATGTCACGCAATTGCAGCGGAATATCGACCATGGACGAAGCCCGGTAGAGCAGGGCGTTAGCCGGCTCTTGGACCGAAGGGAACATTTTGAGACGGTTTCCGATGGCAACCACGGGCGGGGCGATGCCGCGCATGAGCATGCAGGCGCCGGCCTGGAGTGTGGCGTTGATAAGCGAACTGTGGGCCGTACCCTCTTTGGCCAACTCGAAGGCATCGACCAATACGGACATGGATTCCTTGAAATTCCCGGTCACGGCCAGGGCCAAACCGTATTCCGAGGCGGCCACGGGGTTTCCCGGCTCCCGCTCCACAAACGCCTTTGCCAAGAGTAAAGCCTCGTCCCAACGATTTTGCGAACGGTAGACGGACAGTTTCGCGGCGGTCAGACAGGCACAATCTTTGTGGTCTTTTTCCAGATTTTCGATGAAGGAAAGACAGGCACCACCCTGATTCGATTCGAGAAGACGTTCGATCTGATCGATTTCCTTGACCATATCGGAACAGCAGAATCGGATTTTCTTTTCTCGGCCGCCGGGACAGAGCGAATAGGGGTCTAGTGGCATTGTTGATAAAGGGGAAAGAGGGTTGATTTTCGAACAGAGCCGGAGATGCCGCAGCGTAACTCCCGGAGCTTTCAGATCCATGAATGCGCCAAACAGGATATTTTATCACGGCCCCCCTGCAATAGCGAGGGGGACGCAGTAAATCAGCCCGGCCAGTTGGAACGCGGTGCAATTGGGGTTAACGCGGCTTTGCCGACTCACGCTCCATCCTTGAATCGCTACAATCGTCACAGCCTGCCCTCTTCGCGGAAAAGAGTGGTTCTTTTCTCCACTTTTTCTGCGAGCCGGAGGTGATTTCATTCGACTAACAAGAAGGCATCGTAGTGTTTCTCCGCTCGCGGGGGAGCCTGCCGGTACGCCGCAAGAACCACTAACCGACTCGATTCTGTATTTATTGGAGGCTTGACCTATGCGTTTGACATGTTTCGGTATCGTCCTCGTCTTGATGGCGAGCGTTTTCGCAGGACGCAGCAGCGCCCAAATTCCGGAACGAACCCTTTTCCAACCGGGCAGTTACGCCTACGGCGCCTACCAGAACACGGCTTCGACTCCCGGAACGCCGATGCTCTTGCAGCGTGTCGTGGTCGCCGTGCCTGCGCCGGAAGCGGAAGAGCCGGAAGACGAGGCTCCTAAGACCGAATGGGAAGAGAATTTCGCCCCGCCGAAGGCCGAGGCCACCGATGTCGTTCTGGTGGAGCAGGAAATCCCGGTCCCCATGACGCCGGACATGGTCGAGCCTTACTTGGCTTACCACCGTTGCCCTTGGACGGGCCGGATCCATATCATCCCCTACCAAAAGGGTTACGCCGAAAATCCCGATGCCTTTCCCAAGAGTCAAACGAAGTTGAATCTCTGGCTTTCGTCGTTGCCGTGCCGGGAACAGAATCAGCCGCAGATCGAGTATCTCGGCTATTACGATCCGATGCCGAAGATCATCGAGGACAAGCCGAGTCGTTTGCAATTGATTCTCGGTTATCCGAATTCGAAATGGACGAGCTGCTGCGACAATCGCTGGGGATATCGTATGGCCCAGTGTCCCGGTGTCGAACCGCCGGCCGTGGGCCCTTATGCCGAACCGGGCGTGATGGATCAGGAATATTATCCGACCGATTCCCGCGGCATCCTTGCGGGGCCCCGTCCGATGGATTACGGCCCCATGGGTCCCATGCCACGGC
>JBEBTM010000157.1:0-8835 GCA_040393745.1 Thermogutta terrifontis
TCACACTCCCGGCCGCCACGGCCGCACGCTGGACGGGTCGGTTGTTCCCCATGGCGCTGCTGTCGATCGTCTTCGCATGGAGTTCCATTTGGCTCGGTCTGGTTTTGTGCGCCTGGCTCGACACCACCGCGGGCCCCACGATCGTCCTCGTCGCCGCCGCGGGATATATTGTCTCCTTGTTGTTGAAGCGAAAATAGAAACAATATACATTCCATGTCGCAAGAGCAAACCGATCCACTCCGCACGCCCGTGACTTATTTGAAAGGCGTGGGGCCCCAGCGTGCGGAGCATCTCAACCGGATCGGACTTTGGCGAGCCTTCGACCTGCTTTTCTATTTCCCCCGCGATTACCAGGACATGACCGACCGTCGCGAGCCGGATCAGCTCGAAGAAAACAAGCTCCAAACCGTCATGGGTGTCATCGACGGCTGGGAGCAGAAATCGACCAGCCGGGGGCCCCTGCTCGTTCTGAACGTCGATTGCGGCAAAGGCTTCGTCAAGGCGTCGTGGTTCAAGATGCCGTATTTGATACGGGAATTCGCCCGGGGCCGCCGCCTCCTGCTCACCGGAAAACCGCGGTTCGATTATCCGTTCTGGAAAATGATGCACCCGCAGATCACCTACCTCGGCGACGCGGACGACGAAACCGAAGTCGAACCCTTCCTGCCGATTTATCCGCTTACCGAAGGAATCCGCCAATTTCACATGCGACGAATCCTCCGGGAAATGTTGCCCGTTTACACGCCGCTACTCGACGAAGTCTTTCCGAATGAATACCTGGAAAAACACGACCTGCTACCCGTCGGCGAAGCCGTCCGGCAGATCCATTTTCCGTCCGATAAATCCATGATCGAAAAAGCCCGGCGGCGATTCGTCTATCAGGAACTCTTCATCCTGCAACTCGGACTCGCCGTTCGCCGACTCCAGCACCGGACCCGCCTCAAAGCCGTGGCGATTCCCTGCGAGTCGAAAGTCGACGCCCGCATCCGACAGCGGTTTCCGTTCGAATTAACCCGGGCCCAGGAACATGCCGTCAAGGAAATCACCGCCGACATGGCCAAGTCGATTCCCATGAATCGGCTCCTGCAGGGCGATGTCGGCTCGGGTAAAACCGTGGTCGCCTTGTACGCCATGCTCCTCGCCGTGGCGGCCGGTCACCAGGCCGTATTCATGGCGCCCACGGAAGTTCTCGCCCGGCAACATTTACGCACGTTATCCCGGATGCTCGAAGGCAGCCAAGTCCGCATCGCGCCGCTTTTCGGCGGCCAGAAGCCGGCCGAGCGGGCTTCGATCCTGCAGGACATTTCCACCGGCGCGGCCCAGATTATCGTCGGTACCCAGGCGATCATCCATAACGATATTCCGTTTCATAAACTTGGACTCGTCGTCATCGACGAACAGCATAAATTCGGCGTCCTGCAGCGTGCCGCCCTGAAAACCGGCGAAAAGTTCGATCCGCATTACCTCGTCATGACCGCCACGCCGATTCCCCGGAGCATCACGATGACCTTGTTCGGCGACTTGGACGTCTCCGTGATGAAAGGCATGCCCCCGGGGCGGCAAAAGGTCAAGACCTACATTGCCGAACCGGAACAGCGGGCCGGTTGGTGGGACTTTGTCGCACGAAAAGTTTCCGGCGAAGGTTGGCAAGGTTTCGTCGTCGTGCCGCTGGTCGAGGAATCCGAGAATTTCGATGCGAAGAGTCTCCAGGAGGTTTACCGCCAACTTTCCGAGGGGCCGCTCCAAGGTTTCCGCCTCGGAGTGATACACGGACGAATGTCCACCGAGGAAAAAGAACGCATCATGTACGATTTCCGCACCGGTGAAATTCAAATCCTCATCGCCACGACGGTCATCGAAGTCGGCGTGGACGTTCCGAACGCGAATCTCCTGACGATTGAAAGCGGTGAACGTTTCGGTCTTTCGCAGCTTCATCAACTCCGGGGACGCATCGGGCGGGGCAGGAATCCCGGTTTCTGTACGGTGTTTTCCGACGCGGGCACCGAGGATTCGAAGAAGCGGCTCAAGGCGTTCTCGCAATTATCGGACGGTTTCAAACTTGCCGAGAAGGACTTTGAAATCCGGGGGGCCGGCGATCTTTTCGGTACGCAGCAGCACGGCATGCCGCCTTTGCGCGTCGCGGATTTGAACCGGGACCGGGCCATTCTCGAGGAGGCCCGGCAGGACGCCTCCGAGATGGTTCACGACGATCCGGGTCTGGCCGACCCCGAACATGCCAAACTCCGCCGTCAAATGCTCGGCCGCTACGGAACCGTCCTGGAACTCGGCGACGTAGGTTGACGACCGCATCCGGGTCAACGCCATGAAAGTCCTTGAGGCAGCGTGCCCAGGTTTTCGCAGCCGGTTTCCGTAACGACGTAAATGTCTTCGACCCGGATCCCGCCGGACGCCTTTCCGTACAAACCGGGCTCGATGGAAATCACGTCCCCGGCAACCAGCACGGGACCGTTGAAATTCACTTGCGGCGGTTCATGTACGGAAAGTCCGAGTCCGTGGCCGGTTCCGTGCTGGAGCGAAATGTAATCGTCCGCCGTATCGTCGCCGGGAATTCCGTATTCAAACCCGCGTCGCTTCACGGCGTCAACCGTGACGGCGTGAACGTCGCCGGCGGGAATGCCGGCCCGGACGGTTTTTTCGGCCGATTTTTTTGCGTCCAAAACGGCCTCGTGCATTTTTCGTAACAACGGCGAAATTTCCCCGTGAACCACGGTCCGGGTGCAATCGCCGCAATATCGGCTTTCGAAAACAGGATATACGTCGATGATCACCGGTTCGCCCGTACGAATTTCTCCGGTCCCGTGTTCGTGGCAATCGCCGCCTTGCGCGCCCGGCGCGACGATCCAGTGGGCCGGGATCCCGCCGAGTTCGAGAACCCGGACATTGATCGCCGAACGAACCCGTTCGGCCGTGAGCGGTTCGTTTTCGTGCATTAAAACGCCGTCCGTGCGGGCCGTGGCGTTCGCGACCAGTTCGCAGCCGAGTCGCACGGCATCTTCCGTAAGCCGCTGGGCTTTACGAATCCAAGCGATTTCCTGCGAATCCTTGCTTCGCCGTCCTGAAATTCCCAGGTCGAGATCGCACTCGACCTCGATACCGGCCTTGTTCAAGGCGTCGACGAAGACCATCGAAAGGGTCCGGTCGACGGTCACGATTTCAATGCCGCCTCTCCGGAGGCATTCCGCCGTGGCCTGTGCGGTCGCAATCTCCATGTCGCCGCTGAGTCCGCCTTCGGGCGTAAAATCGGCGGGGCAAACCACTCGGTCCGCCTTGGCATTCCGCCGGGCCCGGCCCATTTCAATATCCCGGATGATGAGCAGTCGTTCGGGCGTACCGTCATCGAGAGTCCATTGAATCAAGGCCGCGGGATCGCCCACGCCGAAACGAATCATCCAAAAGAGCGTGGCATTCGCATTAGGAATTCCCGCGGTCAACAGAGCCCGTTTTCGTGTCATAATAATATTCGTGTAAAAAATGTTTAGTCCGGCTTCCCGGAAGTTGGCGTCACTTGCCAGGCGTCGTTGATCCACATTGCGGGGCGGACGGCTCGAAGTCCGTATTTGCCGACCCAGCCGGTTACGGCCTGGTCGGGATTCGGTTTGCCGTGAAAGACGACGATCTTCACGTTTTCCGGTTTCTTCGGCGGGAGAAAATGACACAGGGGAAACGGCCTCATGCAGCTTCGTTTGAAACTCCGGCACCACTCGTCGGGCCAGTAGCGGAGGATTCCCTTTTCGTGGATGGCATGGGAAAGATACGCTTGTTCGTTGCGATGCCGTCGGCGTACTTCCTCGCCGCTATGCAAAAAATAATCGAGAACATCCTGATGTTTGCCGATTTCGAAGCGGAACACCGAGGAATTCCCGATCACGGCATCGCGGAATCCCCACTCATGCACGATCAGGAATTCGCCCGGATAGTCGAAAAACGGTTCCATTCGATTGAGAATAAGAACATCAAGATCGAGAAACAGGGCTTGACCTTCCAGATCGGCGAGCTTTTCTCCCAAGACGGTCAGTTTTCGCCATCCCCGTTCGGGCAGGGCGGCATCCAGGGTCATTTCGGGCAGCGCGCGGACCTCGATTTCCGGGTCGAGACCCTCGCCGTTTTCCGTGAAGCACACGAAACGATAGGGTTTCTCCAGATTTCGCCGGACCATCGCGGCCAGCGTATTGACGTAAAGCGGCGAAAACTTGTCGCCCCATTTCATACACACGATGTTTTTCATCATCCGTCCGTGCTTGTATTACTAATGTTCAAAACCGTGAATGTTTTTCAGGATGTTGATCAGCGAAATCGGAAACGAAGCGACCATTTCGCGGGTGAACTCGCCGAACGGAAGCTCGAAATGACGTCCGGTTGCGCCGGGTTTCCCTGTCGCTGTTGACGATTGTTCACACCGTAAACGACCACGAAGCGGGCGTCATTTTTCCATCCCCAACGGAGACGCAACAAAGCGTGCAGGCGAACCCCGTTGTGCGACTCTGTTAGGGTTTGATGATGCGATACCTCAATACTGGGCCCGGTAGGCTCCCTGTTGATTCGAAGACGGGTATGTTGGATAGTAGACGGGGAAAATACCGTCGCTACCGGGATTTTCTATTGCGGGCACCGTCGAAACCGGGAAAGGGCCAGTCGTGTACGTCGTCTGAATGACACCCGGTTGGGCGGAATACAGATTTGTCGCCGGAAGTGGTTGTCCGCCTTGCGGCATTTCCCGATGTCCGGGATGAAGCGGCGTGACCGGCTGCCCCGCCTGAGGAACCTGCGTCGGCGGAGCCGCTTCCCACTGCGCCTGGACGGGCATTCTTTCCTGCGTGTTCGGTTCGATGGTCGGGAACGGATAGACCGGATTCATATGTCCCATGCCGCGAGGTTGAGGCATGACAGGCGGCGATGTCGTCGGAGCCATTCCCGTTCCGGAAACCTGGCGTGAGGCATAGTACACGTCGGCCGGTTGATAGACCGACGCCAAGTAGCGTTCCCGCTTTTCCTCGACGCCGCGCGCCATGGCATGGTTGCCTTGCTGTCGGTACATCACGGCCAATTCCTGGTAGCCCTGTTCTTTTCCGTACACTTGCGTCAGATAGCGCATCGCTTCCACGGGACGGTCCTGCCGGGCCTTGCATCGGGCCAAGTGAACCAGGAGTCGTTGGTTGTCATGGTCCTGGAGCAGGCCGTTACGCAGCAGGATTTCCGCTTGTTCGAATTCTCCCTGCTCCATGAAGAATTGCGCAAAATCACCGGTGATGATCAGGAAATTGGCCCCTTGGGCGTATTTGATCGCATAACGAAAATAGGTTTCCGCATTGCGGACGTCGTTCCGCTGTTTCCAGGAGATGACGGCCAGGCGGTGATAGGGGGCTGCGAGGATGCCGTTTTGCGTTCGGCTTTTGTTCAACCGAATGAAATGATGATAGGCCTGCACGGCGGCCCCGTAATTGCCTTGACGTTCGGCCTGCATGCCGGTCAAATACTGGTCTTTGGCGGCCGTTCCCTGGGGCTGCGTCACGGACGCGATGTAATCCTGCTCGGAGTAACGTCGCTCCCGATTGATCGCGGCAACCCTGTCCAAGCCGTCGTCTTCCTGCTCCGTTTCGTCCGGCTTCGTCTTTTTGGATGACCAGGGGTTGGAGAACCAGGAGAACAACGAATTCGACTTCTTCTCGTCTTTCACGCCTGCGGTCTGCGGCGGGGGCGGGACGGGAGAATCGTTGCGATATTCCACGGTCTGTGGCGGCGCGTTCCTGGAGGCCGGCGACGCTTCGGCGACATACACGGGCGTCGGGGCGGAGTCTGCGCGGAAGGGATTCGACGGATAATATTGTTGCGAAAACACGGTTCCGGCCGTCAAGGCTGAAACGACCGCCGCCGACCGGATGATGTCCAGGATGATAGTACGCATTTTTGCCTCGATGGATGGTTGCCGAAACGGCAATGTTCCGGCCTTGTTCGAAAAAACGGCCCTCCCTGGTGGGGCGAAAAGTACACAGGCGTTTTTCCTGAATCGAATCCATTCGTCAGGCGCGATCGTGAAAAGCGGGATTTCTCCCTGCTGTCGTATCGAAGAACCCTCGGCATCTTCTTCAACCGAAAAGGCGCGGATGTGAAATTTCTTTTCAAGTCCGAAGGTAGGATTCGCGCATTCCGCTTTTCCCGCAAAACCGCTTCAACGCGAGTCCGGATTCCATCACGGATAAGCAGGATTTTCAAAACAGTTTGAATCCTTGGCGCACTTGGCACAAACAGGAATTCTGGTAAAACGATTGCATGTAGACTCATTGCCTTCAATCGAATCTTTTGCCAATTCACCCAAACATTCTTCACTATGAAAATTCTGCTGACCAATGACGATGGAATCTACGCGCCCGGATTGACCGCGATGAAACGCTCGCTGAGCCGATTGGGCGAGGTATACGTCATCGCCCCGTCCAAGGAGCAAAGCGGAGTTTCCCACTCGATTACGTTCTTGTCCCCCCTGACGGTTAAGCGGGTCTATGTGGACAACGCCCCCTGGGGCTGGATGGTCGACGGCAGCCCGGCCGACTGCGTGAAACTGGGAGCAACGCAAATCATGCCGGAATATCCCGACTTGATCGTCAGCGGTATCAATGGCGGTCTCAATGCGGGCATCAATGTTCTCTACTCCGGCACGGTCGGGGCGGCCGTGGAAGGCGCGTTTTACGGCATCACAAGCGTTGCCGTATCTTTGGAATATGACGAAAACGAACCTTTCCACCGTGCCGGCGATTTGGCGACCGAGGTGATTCGCCGCATCTTGGAGCAGAATCCCGGCGGTTCGAAGTTGTACAACCTGAATATCCCGCTTTCGGCCCTGAAAAGAGAGAAGCCCGAAGCGAGATTGGTTCGAATGGACGTTACGCAATACTGGGAAACTTTTGAACAGCGAACAGATCCGCTCGGTCGTTCGTATTACTGGTTGACGGGTCGACCGGATCCCCGGCAGCCTAAAACGCCCCCGTCGGAGCATTTAACGGACCTTGAAGCCCTGAAACAGGGTTACATCACGGTTACACCGCTCCTGTATGACATGACCGACCACTCGCACTTACAGGAAATGGAGGCCTGGAATCTTGACCCGAACCAAGAATCTCTTTCGTCCCTTCCCACGGAAGGATTTGGACCCTCGATACGAACGACCATGCGATCGTAGGCTTCCGAGGAGTAATGTCCGGCGACGAGTGACTGCGATCGGGTGATCGCAGAAACAAGGCGGTCTTCGTGCGCCTGCGTTTTCCCACTGCCGGAATGCCCAAGAAACAATTTTTACTATAGCACGCAATTGTCCTAAAATTCCGTTTTTTATATCAAACCAAGCAAAATATTCAAAAAAAACCTATTTTTTTTGGTTGGACACGATGTTAATTATCCTTGACAATGTATAAAATGCGGTGATTCGGTGAATTGCGGTGAATGCGTGTGCTTTGGAGGACCGGGGAAGGTTCCTTCTTGCCAAATTCGTCTTGACACGTTTTTGCGAAATCCGCTATAGTTGCATGATGCTTTTGAGTACGTTACGTCCATTTCGACACGTCCTCGTTCGACGTCCATTAATACAACAAAACGCACCATTTATGGCGATTTCGGATCCGTATCATTCCACGGCTTTTTCCAATATTTCCCCCTCCAAACCTTTGGAGCAGGATACCGCGAAACAATGCCAAAGCGTCCAGCGGCTTGCGCTGAACCTGGACTTTGCCCACGTTTCTCACGAGGCCTCCAATACCCATCCGCATATTCTGTTTTCGCCGATCCATTATGAGCCGGGGTACGCTTACCCTCTGCTCGTTTGGTTGCACGATCAAGGCGGTGACGAGCGGCAGGTCATGCGAATCATGCCGGAGGTGAGTATGAGAAACTACGTGGCCGTGGCTCCGCAAGGAATTCGGCTCGAACCGGAAATCGAAACGCCGAGGCCGACGAATTTGGACGTTTCGTCCATTCTCCAGGCGGCCAAGCGGTCCCGGGTGACCTATGACTGGCCGGACACGGCGGATGGCGTGACGGAAACGGAGCGGCGTATTTTCGACTGTATTTCCGTGGCCAAAGCGCGGAATAATATTGCCCCGCAACGGATTTTCCTGGCCGGGTTCGGTACGGGAGGAACCATGGCCCTGCGTATGGCATTTCTTTATCCGGAGCATTTCGCTGGCGTGGCTTCGTTGAGCGGTTGCCTTCCGAAAGAGGGGCCCGTCCTGCATCGTTGGACGGCGGCCCGGTCTCTGCCCGTCCTTTTGGGGTTGGGTCAAACGAGCTCGACATTCTCGCCCGAATCGGGTTGTCAGGCATTGGAACTCTTGCACACGGCCGGTTTTCCGATGACCGTACGAGAGTACGATTGTGGCCGGGAACTCGTCCCGGCAATGCTGCAAGACCTCAACCGCTGGATCATGAACCTCGTTTGCGGTCAGTGAAATCAAGCCGCAGAGTTGGCTCCGCATCAAAATCCCCAAGTTGCGCTACGCTCCACTTGAGACTCTTGTCATGGGTTTTGCGCGCAATCGGTACAACCGTTACTCTTTAGACGCGATTTTGTCTTTTTTTCGTGCAAATCTTATTCGGATTCCGATTTCAGTGTCATACTTACCGATAACGAGCGCAAGCCCTTCTTTCGCTCTGCCGTTTGGAGCGTCAAGAGTTAACGGTCAGGAAGAATGCGGGGGCGAAGATCGCAAGAATTTTCGTTGACAACCCAGATTAACACTGTTACAATAGGGTGATGCTATCGGATTTCTAACGAACTAAAGACTTGGGGATCGCCGTCATTCGCATTCCCGGACCCTGACACCGAGCCCG
>JBEBTM010000158.1:0-8805 GCA_040393745.1 Thermogutta terrifontis
CGCTCGCATGACGTCGATGAAATCGTCAACACGATCAGACTCTTGGCAGGCAGCTTCGGCGGGATCAATCTGGAAGACATTTCAGCGCCGCGCTGCTTCGAAATCGAACGCCGACTCAAGGAATGTTGCGATATCCCGATTTTCCACGACGACCAGCATGGCACCGCCGTGGTCACCCTCGCGGCCATGCTCAACGCCTTAAAACTCACGGGCAGACGGCTCGATGAAATTTCCGTCGTGACCAATGGTGCCGGTGCCGCCGCGATTGCCATTGTGAAACTGCTCTTCGCCATGGGACTCAAGGACGTCGTCCTCTGTGACACCCGGGGAGCGATTTACAAGGGCCGTGACAACCTGAATTCCGTGAAAGCCGAAATGGCCGAGATCACGAATTTGCGTCGAAAAAAAGGCGGCCTGGCCGACGTATTGGTCGGCGCCGACGTTTTCATCGGCGTTTCGGCCCCGAACTGCGTGACGCCGGAAATGGTTCGGAGTATGAATCCCGATCCGATTCTGTTCCCGATGGCGAATCCCGTTCCGGAAATCATGCCGGAAGATGCCAAAGCGGCGGGAGCGGCGATCGTAGGGACCGGCCGAAGTGATTTTCCAAACCAAATCAACAACGTCCTGGCGTTCCCCGGCATTTTTCGCGGAGCCTTGGACGTCCGGGCCTCGGATATCAACGACGAAATGAAGATCGCCGCCGCCAGAGCCATTGCGGCCCGGGTTTCGGACGCAAATCTGAATCCCGAGTACATCATCCCCAGCGCCTTGGATAAAAGCGTCGCCGAAGATGTCGCCCGGGCTGTCGCCGAAGCCGCCCGTCGAACCGGCGTGGCCCGGCTCTGAAAACCGAATTCTAAAAATCTGTACCGGCCCCAAGTGTCGGCGGAGAGGGAATGCCAACCGGCCTTCTCCTTTCTGCCGGTACTTGGGGTTGTTTTTTCACACGCCTGCGATCCATGACTGCAAGGCAACATCGTTTGCCTCTTGAACTGCGCTTTAGTGGGTTCCTTCCAATTGCTCCGAATGCTCCGGCTTTAGGAAATGCCACGGTCGAAGCAGGGCCACGATTCTTTTTTCAGTCTTCATGGGATGCCGTCCGAATTCATGGATAGACATGGATCGGGCCTGCGCTCGTTTCTTCCGAATTCAAATCGTCCTTGTACGCCGTTAAAGATCGAACCCATGACCTATCAGGCACGTTTTCAATGTTCGCCGTCCCAATCCCAGCGGATTGCACGGGCCTGCGCTGCGTTGCGGGCGTTGTCGCTGATCGTTCTGGCAATTCTCTTGATCGAATGGCTTGCCGGTTTGGCGTTCGGACAAACGAACTGCGGAGAGCCGCCGCAATATCACGGTTTTACGCCGCCCGGTCTCGTCGAAGAAGCGGCCCGAACCGAGACGGTTCGCATGGAACTTCCCGGATTCGCTTCGCGTCCGAACGCCGCTCCGGCGACCTCTTCGGGGAAAGTCGGCGCCTTGGCCGTGCAACCCGCCGCAACCCCGTCGAAGGAACAAGCATCGGTCGTTCCATCGACGCCCCGACAACGGGAAAACGAATTTCCAAACGTGGTGCGGCTCGTCGCTTTTGATTCCAGCGGTCAGTCTTTCGGCAGTGGATCGTACATCGGGAACTCCGGACGCTACGGCCTGATCCTTTCGAATTGGCATGTCATTTGTGACTCCGAAGGATTGGTTCATGTCCATTTTGCCAACGGCTTTTCCTCCTACGGATACATCGTTCGAGCCGATAAGAAATGGGATCTCGCCCTGATCGCGATTTCCTGCCCACCTCAATCGGTACCGCCGATGCCGATTGCCAAGACCGTTCCCAGACCGGGCGACCCGCTTTGGATTGCCGGTTATGGATCGGGAACCTACCGCATGGCCGGTGGACAGTGCGTGCGTTATCTGGCGCCGGACATCCCGAAGGACGGTTCCACGCCGGAATACGAAATCATCGAGCTTTCTGCCACGGCCCGCCAAGGAGATTCGGGCGGTCCCATTCTGAACAATCGCGGCGAACTGGCCGGCGTACTGTTCGGCTCCGACATGATCCGCAATACCGCCGGTAGCTTCTGTCGCCGGGTCGAATTGTTTCTCCGTGAGGCGGTCCCTCTCATGGAAAGCCTGCCGGACCAACCGGAAACACATTTTGCGTCCGTTGAAAAAGGTGGGCCGCGCGTCCCATTGAGTCAGACCGCCACCGCAGATCAGCGGCAGGGTTTGTCCGGCAATCGGCCAGAGCGTCCTATGGGCGATATTGCGGGCTCCTCGTCGTTCGGGATTCGTTCGGGCTCAAGACGTTATTTTTCCAACGCACCGGGTTCGACGAATGTTTTTGACCGAATGATGAGCACCCCGGCCGCAAATTTTCAGGAAAAAACGGAGCAGACACCCGCACCATCGATCAAGCCTTCTCCACAATCCTACCGAACTTCGCAGGGCTCGGCGTCCGGCGATGGCTTTGTCACAACACGGGGCCGAACCGGCGAACGGCAAAATGCGTCTCGCGAACGGGCTCCCTTAATTGTTGAACCGCCGGCGTCGGTGATTTCGATGGCAGAGATTCGGCAAGTCGGACATCAACCGACGGACGAACGGGCCGGCATTGCGTTCGCTTCGCTACCCGATCCATTTAACAACGGGCTTGCGGCACTCAATCCGGTGGGAAACCTGCCGCACCGAGCCTCTGAAGCTCTGGCCAGTTCGATGAATCCCTTGGCGACCGGGTCCGTTTTGGAATCGAATCCGGCCGATCCGACACCAAAATATGGTGTGCGGCATCCTAAAGGTGAGGTTTCGACGGCATCAAATTCGCCAATGGCACCGACCAAAAGCGGAGGAGATCTTTCATCGATGATTATCCTGTCCGCTTTCCTTGTTTGTTGTGCCTCGCTGGTCTACTTGGCTGTCAAACTTCTGCGAAATGACAGACCGGCCACCGAGTAAGGTGGAAAAGAAACGGCAAACCGCACCCGGCAAACACGGAATTCTTTAATCACTCTTTTGGCAACGTTCGAAGATCCGGCGGACCAAGGCTTTATCCTTGACGGGCGACCCCGGCTTGAGGTGGAGCTTGCCTTTACCGAGCATCGCGGGCCCCAGCATGGCATCTTTCAGGGCGAGAAACGGATTGCCATCACCGAAGAAGCCTCGGATTTTATACTCCGCAACGAGTTCCAACTCGTTCGTCCGACCATTACGGCGAATGTTATTCAGGAATGACTTCTGGAACAGGGCAATCCGTTTGAATTTCTTATGGACACACTGATCTTCGACGGAAATTTGTTTCAAGGCATCCATAACTCCGGCAATGTGCACCGACTTCGGACACCGACTCGAACAAGTCAGGCAGGCGACACACTGCCAAACGGCTCCCGTCGAGGCGGCTTTCTTGACGTCGCCGTATTGCACCCAGCGGATCAATGTGCTTGGCAGGACGTCCATTTCGTCGGCCATGGGGCAACCGGCGGAGCACTTCCCGCACTGGTAGCAGTCGGTAACGTTCGTGTGGGCCAGTTTTTCGACCCGTTCAATCTCCGGGGATTTCACACTGTGGTGCATGATTGACGTCTTAGTAAAATAAAAGTTTCACAACGAGCCGAGGGTGTAACAAAACGCAACCAACACCTTCATCTTAGCAAATCACAATCGGAATTGCAACTCGAAAGATGACATTTTCCCGCAACCACGGGGGGAGGCATTTCTGCGGGCTATTTCTTCTTTTTTTTGTCTTTGCCGCTCTTTTGCGACTGCTGGAACTTATTCTGCTCGGCGGCTTCACGCATAATTCGTGCGAAGAAACCTTCCTCCTTGACCGGTTCTGAGTCCCGGGTTCGCTTACGTTTCTTTTTCTTATCGGATTTTTCGTCTTCGGAATCGGACGGCGAGACATCGTAAGTCTGCCCTGCAACGGCCTTTTCCGGCGGCTTGGGAATGAACCGGCGTTCGGCCAGCCCCCAAAGGGTCGAAACGATAAAATACACGCAAAGACCGCTGGGCACCTTGAAAAACAGGAACCCCATGAAGATCATCATGTATTTCATCACGTTCTGCTGCATTCGGCTCTGATCGTCCGTCGGCGGCGGCATCATGATTTTCTGTTGAATCAGGAAAAGCACGATGGTCACGATCGGCAAGAGATTGAAATACGGCCCCAACGCAAGGGCGCCTTGCCCCATATTGAAGCCGGGCCAACCGACCCAGGCCCAAAAACCGCTCCAGTCGAAAAGCATGTCCGGCGAGGAAAGGTTCGTGCACCAGCGAATCGCCGGAGAAATCAGCGGTGAACCGTACAGGCCCGCATCGATGGACAGGGCCTTGTAGAGTCCGATAAAAATCGGCAACTGGATCAAAAGTGGCAAGCAGCCCGCCAAGGGATTGTAGTCATGCTCCTTGAAAAGCTGCCGCTGCGCCGCCGACCGGGCCTGTAAATCGTCACCGTATTTCTCCGCCAATTCCTGCAATTTCGGCTGGATGATCGCCATCTTGGCCGCCCCCGCCGCTTGCTTCAAGCTGATCGGGAACATGAGCAACCGCACACAAACCGTGAGCAGGACGATGGCCATGGCGTAGTTCAAGCCAAGCCAGTTGAACGTGTGCAGAATGGACAACAGCGGCATGGAAACGAACCAGAACCAGCCGTAGGAAATCGTCTGTCCCAGATCGTATTCGTCCAAAATTTGCGTGTCCTTGGGACCTAGGAAAACCGTGTATTCATGCGACAGCCGACTTTCGTCGCCCTCGCCGGGCTGTAAAACGACCGGTTTGCTCAACAGGCGGTAGGAAATATCGGTCAGGATGCGCCAATCGGCGTTCCGTTCGCCGACCCGAATCGGAAGGGATCGGGAAATCCAAGCAGGCTGGTCGTCGCGATGGTTCGACATGAGCGAACACTGAAAATACAACGAATCGACGCCGATGTAATCGATGTGCGATTCCGCCCAGGGGTGCCGAACTTTGCCGCTGCAGATCATTTCGTTCGAAAACGTCGCCGGCTTGTTGTTCGAAAAACGGACGACAATATCACGCAGGCCGTAAAGCCCCCAGCCGGGCCCGGTTTTGCGGGCATACCAACCGCCTTCCAACGGCAACCCCGTCGGACCGTCAAGTTGGTAGGCGACCGTATGTTCCTGTTTATCCAAATTACGAACTTCGACCTTCATCGTCAGGTGATAGCCCGACCCGGCCGAAGGGGCGCCTTCCTTGGGAACGTCGATCTTTGCCAGACGGTAGGTCTTGGTCATTTCGAGCTTCCAATCGGGAACCGTTCGCCGAAAAACGGCTTCATCTTCCGTCGAAGAAACGAGTTCCCAAGGCTCCCGGCGAAGCTCGACGCCTTTGAGTTCCGTGTCAAGCGTCTTGTCCCGCTGGAAAATCCCCTTGGCCTTGGTAATGTTTGTCCCAAGACTGGACGGGACATCGAGTTCCGCTTGATCGACTTTGTGAAGCGTGGTCAAAAAGGAAAGCTGATCGCTTCGGGGTCGGTTTTCGTCGCCGTTGAAAACAACGCCATGCAACCCGCCCATTTCACGGTATTCGTCGAAATTTTTCGGAATCGATTCGGGCCGAATGACGTCCATCGGATGGTGACCCAGAGTGATGGTCATTGTGATTTCTTCGTCTTGCCGCTTGACGGTCAGATCAAGGGTTTCTCCCGGCCGGGTTTTACGCAGGAAGTTCCGGAGATCGGCGAATTTCTCGATTTTCGCGGTTTCCATGACTCCTGTCACTTTGACGGTACGACTGACCAGAGTGACCACGTCTCCGGGTGCCAATCCGGAACGATAAGCCGGAGTGCCTGGTCCGACGACTTGGACGGGAACGCCGGCTCCGTGAGCATCGGCCGCTTCGACATCGGCAACGATTTGGCCCAGATAACCGGAAGGTTCCTGAACGTCACGAAAAGCGCCGGTATTGAGTTCGGCCCGAACCACGGCGGCTCCCTGATTGGTCAGGTGAACGAGCATCCGGTAGGGACTTTCCGGATCCATCGAACCAAGCGTTAGATAGGTCGGCGCCGCTTGTGTGGCCGCGACGGAATCGGCGGCGTCACCGTCGGTCTCAACGGCAACGGGGGGGGCGACTTTTTGATCGAGCACCGCCTTTTGTTCGGCGGGCTGAGCAGGGCGGGGCGGCTGGTTTCTCAGCATCCACCACTGCATGAAGAAAATCCCGATGACGACTACCAGGAGGAAGGAAAAGGGACTTTGCTGGGAATTGCGTTGATCGGGAAGAAGTGATTGCATGTATTACGAAAGCGTTGAGAGAGGCGGCCAGAACGATAGCGAGACAAAGACCGGTCCATTTTAGCCGCTCAAACGTATCTTTCAAGGCTCGACAGACAGGCATTTCACACCAAATGGGCTTCACCGGGCGATTCATTCCAATCGAGGCCCAAATCGAGGGCGATGGCGGAATGGGTCAAGGCACCGACACTGACCCGGTCCACGCCCGCTTCAGCAACGGCCCGAACCGTGCTCAAGTTGATCCCGCCCGAAGCTTCCAGCTCCACGCCCGGCCCGAGGCGATCGCGCAACGTCACGGCTAGCCGCAGCATTTCCGGCGTCATATTGTCCAAAAGCACAATGTCCGGTTGCCCCGGCAACACTTCTTCAAGCTGTTCAAGCGTGTCGACTTCGATTTCAATGATCGGCCCACTCTCAATACCGACCGCAAACTGCCGAGCCTGCTTGATCGCCTCCGCAGGGCTGAAATGGCCGCCACCGACCCGACCGAAGGCAAGATGGTTATCCTTGATCAGGATTGCATCGTATAAACCCGCGCGGTGATTTTGGCCACCGCCGCAACGGACGGCGTATTTTTCCAGCTTCCGCCAGCCGAGCGTCGTTTTGCGTGTGTCGTAAATTCGGGCTCGGGTTCCTTGGACGGCCTCGACATAACGCCTTGTCAAAGAGGCAATTCCGGATAGCTTGCCGAGCAGGTTCAGGACGAGCCGTTCGGCGGTCAGGAGCGTACGAACCGGCCCGGCAAGTGTGCCGACAAGCGAATCCGGCGTGAGTACGGTTCCGTCTTTAAGAGCGGGCTCCCAGTGAAGATTTTCGTCGACCGCCTTGAGAATCAGCGGTACGGCGGGGCTTCCGGCCAGAACGCCGTTCTCCCGGGCACGAACCTCGGCAACCCCGGAAAGACCCGATGGAATCAGGGCCAGTGACGTCAAATCGCCGACCGTTTCCGTGTCCTCCGAAACGGCAATTTCCAAGAGCCGCTGCAAGTCCCGCTCCAACGCCGGGGTCCATTGGGATTGATTGAATTCTCGGGGCATTTGATTTTTATTAGGGGTCAACGAAAAAGGCACGAAACAACGCCGCTCCTTCAATTTTGGCAGAGACGTGGTAGAATGTCAACCGTCTTATTGTACCTCCAGACCCCACACTGCCATGTCCGCGAAAACATTGCCTTTTGACCGGGATTTCATTGAACGCATCACCCAGCGATTTCCCACGCCGTTTTACATTTACGACGAAAAAACGCTCCGCCGCCATGCCAAGGCGTTCAACGACGCCTTTGCTTGGAATTCGGGGTTCAAGGAATATTTTGCCGTGAAAGCGAATCCGAATCCCGAACTGCTGAAAATCCTCCACACCGAAAACATCGGCGGTGATTGTTCCAGCCTGCCGGAACTCGTTCTTTGCGAAAAGACAGGTATTCTGGGCGAAGAAATCATGTTCACATCGAACAACACGCCCGCTGCGGAATATGTTAAGGCGAAAGAACTTGGCGCAATCATCAACTTGGACGATATCACGCACATCCCGTTCCTGAAAAACTGCGCGGGCCTGCCGGATTTGCTCTGCTTCCGCTGGAATCCAGGCCCGCTGCGCGAGGTGGAAAGCGTGATCGGCAATCCCGTGGAAGCGAAGTATGGCTTGACCACCAACCAGATTTTCAAAGCCATCGAACAGGCTCGGCAAGAGGGCGTGAAGCGATTCGGGCTTCACACCATGGTTGCCTCAAATATGCTCGATAATGATTTCTTCGCTTACACGGCTCGAACGATGTTCGAACTGGCCCTGGAAGTTCGAAGTCGACTTGGAATTTGCGTCGAATTTGTCAACTTCGGCGGTGGTTTCGGCGTGGCTTACCGACCGGAGCAGGACGACTTGGATCTGGCAAAAATCGGTCGGGACGTTCAGGCGGAATATGAACGTCTGATCGCCCCCACGGATTTGAACGGACTGAAAATCTTTACCGAGTCGGGCCGCTTGGTTGCTGCGGAGTCGGGCACGCTGGTCACTCGTGTCATTCACGAAAAGAACACCTATAAACGCTACGTTGGCGTGGATGCTTGCATGGCCAACCTGATGCGGCCCGGAATGTACGGAGCCTATCATCACATCACGGTCCTGGGTAAATCGGGGAATCCGGCGATTCCGCTGGAAAAAGTCGATGTAGTCGGGTCTCTGTGTGAGAATTGCGATAAATTCGCCGTGGATCGGGAATTGCCTCGACTGGAAATCGGCGACTTGATCGCTCTTCACGATGCCGGAGCCCACGGTTATTCCATGGGATTTCAGTACAACGCCAAACTACGCTGTGCGGAACTGCTACTCACGGAAAGCGGTGAAGTCCGTATGATCCGTCGCGCCGAGACAATGGACGACTATTTCGCCACGCTCAACTTGGGATAATATCCCAAAAAACGAGCCGGCGACCCTGTCTTCGAAATCAACGCTCCAAGAATATCAAATTAGAACCGCAGCCTCCGAACCATCGGGGTTGCGGTTTTTTTAGGGGTGTTCCAATTTTCCCATCTCCTGAATGTCGTCATCTCTGATA
>JBEBTM010000159.1:0-8775 GCA_040393745.1 Thermogutta terrifontis
TGGCGAACGATGAGGAAGAGGGTGAGAAGAAATTGAAAATGAAGAAAGACAAAAACAATTCTTCATTTTCCAGTTTCAATTTTCAATTCTCTTCCCGGTACGCCTGTCCCGATTGCGGGGTCAGCTTCGAACCGCCCAGCCCGCAACTTTTCAGCTTCAATACCCCCCGGGGCATGTGTCCGAAATGCGACGGACTTGGCGAGATCCATTCATTCGCACCGGACCTGCTCATCCCTGACATGTCGAAGTCGTTCCAGCAGGGTTGCATCGAACCGATCGGAAAATGGCGTGATCTGGGCCGGTGGAAACGGCATATTTTCCGGGGGATCGCCGAAACGCTCGAAAAGGATTTCGGGCTCCAGCCGAGCACCGTGCTCGAAACGGCCTGGGAGGAATTGCCGTCGAAAATCCAGAACGCGATTCTCTACGGCACGGGCGATCGGCATATTACGTACACTTGGCGCAACGGTCCGCACGGCCATACATGGGGAGGGCCGTACGAGGGCATCATCCCAAAAATGCATTCGCAATATCGTGAAACGAAAAGCCGGCTCCAGCGTCTCGCCATGGAGAAATACATGCAGGTTCTGCCATGCAACGCCTGTCACGGTGAACGCCTCAACGAGCAAGGGCGGGCCTTTCGCATTGAAACGACTGTCAAGGGGTTCGAAGAAAAAAATTTATCGCTACCGAAACTTTGCGCGCTTTCGATCGACAGGCTCCAGGAATTTTTCACGGGCTTGAAACTGACCGAATCACAGGAAACCATCGCAGCCGAAGCGCTCAAGGAAATCCGCAGTCGCCTGGGATTTCTCGATAACGTCGGGCTCAATTATCTCACGCTGGCTCGAACGGCACCGACGCTTTCCGGCGGCGAAATGCAGCGGATCCGGCTCGCCAGTCAAATCGGCAGCGGACTCGTCGGCGTGTTGTACATCCTTGACGAACCGTCCATCGGGTTGCATCCCCGGGACAACGACCGCCTCCTGGAAACGCTCACTCGGCTTCGCGATCTGGGCAACACGGTCATCGTGGTCGAGCACGACGAAGACACGATGCGGGCGGCCGACATGCTCGTCGACTTCGGTCCCGGTCCGGGCGTGCACGGAGGGCACGCCATGGAATTGAAAATGGAAAATGAAAAATGGAAAATGGAGGAAAAGGGCGGGACGGCGAAGCGAGGCAGGAAAACGTCCAAGAATATCAAAGACGGCGCAGGCGACGATTCCCCTGATTCTCCATTTTCTTTCGAGTCCCGGACGTTGCGTTTTCTCACCGGGGCCGAGGAAATTCCCGTTCCGAAAACCCGGCGGGAACTCGATCCCAAACGGAAGATCGTCATTCGTGGCGCGAAGCACCATAACCTGAAAGACATCGATGTGGAAATTCCGCTCGGTGCATTCGTGTGCGTGACCGGTGTGAGCGGATCCGGAAAATCGTCGCTGGTCAACGACATTCTGGTCGAAGCCCTGAACCGGGATTTGAATCGCGGTTTCGGTAATCCGGGCCGACACAAACGCATCGACGGCGTGGAGAATCTCGACAAGATGATCGACATCGACCAGAGCCCCATCGGCCGGGGTTCGCATTCCAACCCGGCGACGTACATTAAAGTCTTCGACGAAATTCGGCAACTTTACGCGATGATCCCCGAAGCGAAAGCCAAGGGGTACGCGCCGGGCCGGTTCAGTTTCAACGTCAAAGGGGGGCGATGCGAAGCCTGCGAAGGGAAGGGGACCCAGAAGCTCGAAATGGACTTTTTGGCCGATGTTTACATCACGTGTCCCGTCTGTCAGGGAAGGCGTTTCAACCATGAAACGCTTTCCGTACGATATAAAGGCAAGTCGATCGACCAGGTCCTGAACATGGACGTCGAAGAGGCCATCGAACACTTCGAGAACCTGCCGAAGATCAAACATTATCTCAACATGCTCAACCGGGTCGGGCTCGGATACATGAAGCTGGGTCAACCGTCGCCCACGCTTTCCGGCGGGGAAGCGCAGCGGATCAAACTGGCCAAGGAACTCGTCAAACGCAGTACGGGGCAGACGCTGTACATGCTCGACGAACCTACCACGGGGCTCCATTTCGCGGACATTAAAATCCTGCTGGGTGTGCTGCACGAATTCGTCGACGCGGGCAATACGGTCCTCGTCGTCGAGCATAATCTCGACGTGATCAAAACGGCCGACTGGGTCATCGACCTGGGACCCGAAGGCGGCGAAGCGGGCGGACGCCTCATTGCCGCGGGAACCCCGGAGGAAATGGCCCGATGCAAGGAGTCCTACACGGGTGCGGCGCTGAAAAAACATCTTTCCGCAAGGAAACATGAACCGGTCGTGAAGAAAAACGCAACGAAAACGAAAGACGCCGACGAAACGAACCGAAACAGAGGCATCGTCATCCGGGGCGCCGAGGAACACAACCTCAAAAACGTTTCCGTCGAAATTCCGCACAATCGCATGACCATCTGCTGCGGTCCTTCCGGGAGCGGGAAATCCTCGCTGGCCATGGATACGGTCTACGCCGAAGGACAGCGGCGATACGTCGAAAGTTTATCGAGCTATGCTCGGCAATTCCTCGGACAGTTGCAGAAACCCCGGGTGGAGCACATCGAAGGGCTTTCTCCCGCCATCGCCATCGAACAGAAAGCCGCCTCGCATTCGCCCCGGAGCACCGTGGGTACGATCACCGAAATCCAGGATTACCTCCGCGTTCTTTTCGCACGATTAGGCGTGCCGTATTGCCCCGAGTGCGATATTCCCATCGGCACGCAAACGCTGGACGAAATCATCGCGAAAATCCTGTCGCTCTCGGCCGGCGGGCGGTTGCTCATTGCCGCGCCGCTGCATGTCGACGTGGGGCAGATTTACGACGATCTATGGAAACGGCTCCGCGATGAAGGTTTCGCCCGAATTCGCGTGGACGGAACCGTCCACGCGCTCGAAAATCCGCCGGACATCGATCGACGGCGCAAGCACGACGTGGAACTTGTCGTGGACCGGATCGTTTTGCGTGACGACCAGTCGGGCCGGATGCGCATTGCCGACAGCGTGGAAACGGCTTTATCCATCGGCCAGGGGGTCGTCCATGTCATCGAAGCGGACGAAAGTCTTCCCGAAACGCAGTGGAAACGGCAGGTTCACAGTCAACATTTATCGTGCGAAAAATGTGGTCGGAGTTTCGAGCGACTCACCCCGCATCATTTTTCGGCCAACTCGCCCCTGGGTTGGTGCCCTAACTGCGAAGGGCTCGGTATCCAGACGGGGGCCAACCCGGCCTTGTTCCTGAACGATCCGAAAAAGACGCTCGCCGAAGGAGCCGTCCGACTCTGGCCCGATGTGCGGGGTGTAATGTTCCAGGGCATGCTCCGGGAATTTTCACGCCAAACCGGCATCCCGCTTGACATCCCTTTCGACGAACTCGATGCCCGATACCGCCGGCTGATTTATCACGGAACGGGGGAAACTTGGTTTGAATTGAAAATGGAAAATGGAAAATGGAAAATGAAAGGAAAGGATTCGGCGACGAAGCGTAGCGAAAAAATGTCCAAAAATGACAAAGACGGCGCAGCCGGCGGCTCCCCGAATTCTCCATTTTCCATTTTCCATTTTCAATTTCAATACAAGGGCCTCTATCCCGCCGTGGAGGAAGCGACCCGGCTCGTGCCTTCGCTTCGAGGGCAGACGGACATCATGCTCGATCAGGTCGAATGCGGCGTTTGCATGGGCAGTCGACTCCGGGACGATGCTTCCGCCGTTCGGTTCATCAGCCACACGATGGATCAAATTGCCCGCAAACCGCTGGGGCAGGTCGTCGAACTGTTCGAAAACTGGCAGCCGACGGACACGGAAAAACAGGTCGCTGCGGACCTGCTCGACGAGGTGAAGAATCGGCTCCGGTTCCTGATTGACGTGGGGCTCGATTATCTCACACTGGGTCGCCCGGCACCGACGCTTTCCGGCGGAGAAACGCAGCGTATCCGGCTGGGTGCGCAAATCGGCAGCGGGCTGGTCGGCGTGCTGTACGTTTTGGACGAACCGACCATCGGACTTCATCCCCGGGATAATCACCGACTTATCGAAGCGTTACAAAAGCTCCGCGACCTTGGAAACACGCTGCTCGTCGTGGAACATGACCGTGAAGTGATCGACAGCGCGGACCGAATCCTGGACTTCGGGCCTCAGGCGGGCAAGCACGGCGGCGAAGTGGTCGCCCAAGGAACGCCGCAGCAGGTGATGAAAAACCGAGGTTCGGTCACGGGCCCTTATTTGAACGGTAAAAAGAGTATCCCGATCCCTGCGAACCGTCGGATTTCCCCTGAAGAAGCCTCGCAGTGTCCCATTCGAGGAAATTGACGGTGTGGATAAAAAACGCGAGCGTTTTGCGAATTTTCAATTTTTAACTTTCAATTTGTTCCCGTGACCTTGTTTCGCTTTGAATCTCCGTTGTTTTTTTTATTGCTGATTCCGCTGGCCTTTTTGGTTTGGCTGGAATACCGACGGCGGCCCGCGAGTGTGGTGTTCAGTGACGTTTCGCTGCTGAAAACCTTACCTCGGACGTTTGCGCAGCGTGTTTCTCCGCTGGTTCCTTGGCTGCTGTTCGTCGGTATCGGGCTCTTGATCGTCGCGCTGGCCCGGCCCCAGACGGGCAAGGAAGAATATCGCATTCGGGCCGAGGGGATCGCCCTGATGATGTGCGTCGACCGTAGCGGGTCCATGGCCGCCGAAGATTTCGTCGTCGATGGACATCGCGTGGATCGGCTCGAAGCGGTGAAGAAGACCTTTCGGGATTTCGTTGCGGGAAATGATCACCTGCCCGGCCGGAAAGACGACATGATCGGCCTCCTCGGTTTCGGCGGTTATGTCGATGCCTATTGCCCCCTGACGTTGGACCATGCGACGCTGCTGGAAATGGCCGACCAGATTCAATTGCCGCTGCAAATCGATGGACGTCGGCAACGGATTCCGCAGGAGATTGCCCAGTTTTTCAGTGAGGAAGGCATGACGGCCATCGGCGACGCGCTGGCCGTGGCCGTGGAACGGCTCAAAGACGTCCAGGCGAAAAGCAAGGTCATCGTGCTGCTCTCCGACGGAGCCCAGACATTCGGTACGCTTACACCCCAGGAAGGAGCCGAGGCGGCCAAGGCGTTCGGCATCACGATTTACACCATCGGCATCGGTGGCAATGTCGAAATCAACAGCGGTTTGATGCGTCAGCTTGTCGTGATCGACGAAGACTCGCTGCGCGAGGTGGCCAAAATGACTGGGGGGCAATATTTCAACGCGAAAAACACACAGGCCTTGGAGCAGGTGTACGCCGAAATCGACAAGCTCGAAAAAACGGAGCACGAAGGACGACTCTACACACAATATCGGGAACTTTATCGGGTACCGCTCCTTGTCGGGACACTGCTCGTGGTACTGAACCTGATTTTGGTCAACACCCGATTTCGGCGTTTGCCGTGATTTCGTTGCGTTTTTTGGTTATTTCGACGTTTTTTTGGTGGTTTTCTTTGCCGCTTTTTTCGTGGTTTTCTTGGCGGCTTTCTTCACCGTTTTTTTGACGGCTTTTTTCGTCGCTTTTTTGCGTTTCGAGGGACCCTTGGCGGCTCGCTCGGCCAAGATATCCACGGCTCGATCGAAGGTCAATTCTTCCACCGTGATCTCTTTGGGCAATGTGGCGTTTGTTTCGCCATCGGTGAGATAATTCCCGAATCGGCCCGCAAGCAGCTTGATCGGCTTGCCCGTTACAGGAGATTCCTCAAATGCCCTGAGCGGTTCGGTGCTACGGCCGGCGGCACCCCGGCGACCGGCATATTTCGGCTGTGAAAGTAGTTCCAAGGCCTTGTCCAATTCAACCTCAATGGGCGAAACGCCGTCAGGAAGAGACCGGGTTTCCTTTCCACAAACAACGTAAGGTCCGAACTTTCCATCCCGGGCGACAACATCTTCGCCATTTTCCGGGTTCTTGCCCAACGTTCTCGGCAAACTCAGCAGTTTCAGCGCGGTTTCCAGATCCAACGTTTCCGGCGACATACCTTTGAGGAGCGAGGCGTTTTGCGGTTTTTCCTCATCCTCGGGCAGTCCCCGCTGGACGTAAGGTCCGAATCGGCCGCTTTTAATGAAGATCGGTTTGCCTGACTCGGGATCGAATCCCAGCGGCTCCTCGGCCCGCTGGGCCTGCTCGATCAATTCGAGGGCCCGATTGTACGTCATTTCGTCCGGCGGCGTTTCTTCGGGCAAATTGCCGTTCCGTTCACCCTGTTGCAAGTAAGGGCCGAATTTGCCGACACGCACGACAATCGGCTCGGCATCGGGGGTACCTTCCGGCGGTGGAATCGGAATCGAGCAGACTTCCCGGGCATTGATCTGCTCGACGTTTTGGTCGAGAAGCTGCCGCAGGCCGGCGTGTTCGGCCCCGAAATAGAATTTCTTGAGATAATTGAGATGCTCCAATTCACCCCGGCTGATCGCGTCGAGCTGGTCTTCCATCTGGGCCGTGAAATCGTAATTGATCAGGTCCGTGAGGTGTTTTTCCATGAGCTGGCACACGGCAAAGGCGGTCCAGGTCGGAACGAGAGCCCCGTTTTTCTTGAAGACATAATTTCGGTTTAAAATCGTCTCGATAATCGAAGCGTAGGTGCTCGGCCGACCGATGCCTTTGTCCGTAAGAATTTTGGTCAGCGAGGCTTCGGAAAACCGGGACGGCGGCATGGTCGTGTGCGACTTGGGGTCGAGTCCGAGACACTGGAGCGCATCGCCGGGCTTCACGTCAGGCAGCAGCACTTCACGGTCGGCCAGATCGGCGTCGGGGTCGTCGGAGCCTTCGACATAGGCCCGAAGGTATCCGGGAAAGTCGATCGTTTTGCCGCTCACGGAGAACTGGGCGTCGTCGATTTCCACAGTGATTTGCTTCCGTTTGCCACGGGCGTCGCACATCTGACAGGCGACGGTACGTTTCCAGATGAGATCGTAAAGCCGGAATTCATCGCGGGTCAGCTTGTGTTTCAGGCTTTCCGGCAAATCGAATACGCTCCCGGCGGGGCGAACCGCTTCGTGGGCTTCCTGAGCGTTTTTGACCTTGGTGCGATACGTCCGTGGCGAGTCGGGCAAATATTCTTTGCCGTATTGACTGAGAACGTGATTCCGGGCGGCCCGAACGGCCTCGTCGGACAGGTTCGTCGAGTCAGTACGCATGTAAGTGATATGTCCGTTTTCATAAAGGCTTTGCGCAATCGACATGGTCATACGCGCGGTGAGCCCGAGCTTGCGATTGGCCTCCTGCTGGAGCGTGCTGGTGGTGAACGGAGCGTAAGGTCTTTCAGTGTAGGCTTTTTCTTCGATGGACCGAACCTTGGCTGGTTGCGTTTGGAGTCGGGCGATTAGGCGGAGCGTTTCGGCTTCGTCCATGAGGATGCACGCCGAAGGATTGAGCAACTTGCCGGTACTGGAATCGAAGTCTTTTCCACTGGGTATCTTACGCTCACCCACGGCAACCAATCCGGCCAAAAATGGTCGAGTGCCCGCTCCGGCGGTGAAATTGCCCAGGATGTCCCAGTAAGTCGCCGAGTGGAAGGCCATGCGTTCGCGTTCCCGGTCGACGATCAATCGCACGGCTACGCTCTGGACCCGACCCGCCGAGAGTTTGGGGCCGACCTTGTACCAGAGCAGCTCGGAAACTTCGTAACCGTAGAGTCTGTCGATAATTCGGCGCGTTTCCTGGGCCTGGACCAAGTCATTATCGATGGTCCGGGGGGAGGCCAGGGCGTCCTCAATGGCTTTCTTCGTGATTTCGTGGAATACGAGCCGGTGGACTGGAATTTTCGGCCGGAGGGTCTCTTGAAGATGCCAACTGATCGCCTCACCTTCGCGGTCTTCGTCCGTCGCGAGATAAAGCTGGTCGGCGTTTTTGATCAGATCGGTTAACTTCTTAATCTGCTTGCGTTTATCATCGGAAACGACGTAAATCGGCTCGAAATTGTTGTCGACATTCACACCGAGCTTGGCCCATTTTTCCTTTTTATACTTCGCGGGAACCTCCTTCATACCTTTCGGCAAATCGCGGATATGCCCGATGCTGGCCTCGACGACATAATTGCTGCCCAAGTAGCGTCCAATGGTCCGCGCTTTGGCGGGAGATTCCACGATGACGAGCGAAAAACCCTTCCCTGTACTCGATTTATCAACCATGTCTGTCAAACGGTTTAGTTTTAATTGTGGCGTTGTATGAAAAAAACATCCTAATATAATTGTACTGCGTCACTTGGCAAGCGAGTCGCTGGAAGCCGGGTTCAGGCTGTAGAATACTCAAGTCCCCTGATCTTGCACCTTCCGGCCTTTACTGCGAACTGTAAAAGGATTAGCGTTGCCGCTGGACTTTGTCAATGGAACTTTAGCCGCAAAACGGGAATTTTTACCAAAAGAGTCCATTTTCATTAAAAAAACTTAAGTTCAGATTGCTGTATATAGGAAAAATAAGGCGTTTACGCCGTTTGCGTTTTGGGAACTTAGGTGGAAATATGGCATTATCTTCAAAAAAAAGAAATACTCATCTTTGTCAAAATAAGAAAAGTTGGTATAATCCTCTCCCAATTCTGTGGAGAATCCTCATTGTGGCGGGGGCAACCTCGTCGATGGCGGCGGCTTTTCTGCTGCTCACTCCTTGACCTTGAGTAACCCCTGATGTCGTCAAAAAGCGGCCTGAATGGCCGGAGGTCGACATCCCCACTTTAGAAAAATCGTAGTAACGAAGGATCACAATTCATGGCAGGCT
>JBEBTM010000160.1:0-8772 GCA_040393745.1 Thermogutta terrifontis
GGGTTCCCGCAAAGAGGTCTCTTGAAGTACAATCGCTTCGAAAATGTCCGTCTTGGGCGGTTCTTCCACGACCGTGGAGCCCGACAGCCAAAAGTCGGCTGGTTTCACAGCTTCACGCTTGGAGGAAGAATCGGCCGGCTCGACGACCGGTGCAGGCGTCTCTTTCGGCTGGGGAGTGGTTGCCGGCGTATTTGTCGAGGCCAGGAAATCCTTGGTCGCTAAACAGGCGTGGGCCTCAAGCTGAACGAATTCCTGATCCGGCAAATTGGTCCGAATCTTGACTTTGGAGCAAATGTTTTCCATTTTACCCTGTTGAGCGCCATTTCCTGCACTGAAGACGACGGAAATAATTTGGATCGGACTCTCCTGGCCCGGATAATTAAACTGGAACCGTTTATCGTCGGAATCGACGGACAAAATTCTGAACGGCCTTTCACTCCGGACGACCAGGCTTTTCGCCACACTTTCGCCTGAGCTGAGAATTCCGGCCATGAAGGGTGACGGTTTCGCTTGGATCGGAGCCATGACAAGTCCGTGTATGGGAAGGACGATTTCCACCGGCTCGTTCATGCCGGGCTTGGTTTCATTCGTGGTAAACCGCAGGACGTCCTTGACATATCCGACCGGCGTGTTGTCTTTGAGGGTAACGGTAATACGGTACGCCACCTCGCCGCCCTCGCGCTTGACTTGCTCGGCCCGGGCGTGAATGTTGGGATTCGAACGCTCGATTTTCGTCAAAGCCCAGTCGTTTCGGCCTGCATATTCAAGCTGGATGCTGCGAACAACTCGTTGTCCCTGGGCGACGGAACCGAATTCCACGCTACCGGGCGTGAGAACCACATCGGGCCGAATATAGCCGGAGACGAAAAGTTGGACCGTGTCCCGAAGGACATGGCCGTCGACCCGGGTTTCTATCTGAACGGTCAGGGTCGCTGATTTTTCCCGTGTGTGCTGACCGCTTGTGTTGAATGTGGCAACAATAGAGCCGACCCCTTCTGATTTCAAAACCTGCTCGGGAACCGACACATTGGTACAGCCGCAGGACGATTGGGCACTGAGAATGTGAATATCCTGCTCATAAATATTTTGGAATTTGAACTCAAAAACGGCATCGCTTCCAATGGCAACCCGACCGAAATCGTGTTTTTTCACAGGGAACATTCTCGATCCCCAGGTTTCATCAGCCCAAGCCGGAACCGTCAGCAGGCAAAGCAGCAGGATGCCACCACGCAACGCTTGGAAGATAAAGTGGTTGGAAACAGTGTTCATGACAGGCTCCACCGGCAAAAAGCATCAAAAAAGGCCGGAAATTGATCTCACAAAGGAATAGACAAGGTGTCTTCAGGAGTCTTTTCGGCAATCTTCGTGGAAATCTATCGCTTTTATCGGAATTTTCGGCAAAATCATAAAACTCCCCCTGAATTAACATGATTTTACCAAACGAACCCCGATCCGTGATCGCGGAATCTCTATGGAAATGGATTTTCAAAGAGATCAACCCCTTTGATTTCGTCGGACATTTGCTCGATTTTCACACGGTGTTCGGGCACCCAGCGAACCAGGCGGTAAACAGGGCCCGCTGGCCAACCGCCCCGAGAATCATACTTTTGCACCGTCAGTTGGAGCGAGTAAAGCCCTTGCCGGGCGGCGGGTTGGAATTCAATTTGGAGCTTCCAGTCGGGAAGTCCTTCCATGGATTTGGGGCCCTCCATTTGAATGGGCTCTTCCTGGGCCAGCAGTTCGTTCAAGACGCTGTGGCAGGCAAGCTGTGCGGTGGCGAGATCCGCAGATGCCACAGCCTGCTTGCGTGCCATGCCGCTAACACCGAACACGGCGGCCATTCCAATGACCAGAATGCCCAGAGCCACCAGGATTTCAAGCAGGGTATACGCCGACCGATTGCAACGGGAAAATCCGGCCGCGAATGGAGAAAACTTTGTCCGCATGATAGCCAGTATACACATCGAAGTGGAGTGTAGCAACATGAGCCGAATGTGAGGCGTCCACGGAAATTTCGAATACCGCAGTTCGTTTCGCCACGATTGAAGCTCTTACCTTCCGTCAAAACAGGTAGAATGCGTTGTATCTTTCGGATGGTCTTGAAAGGCCGTTTTTCTCACGCCGCACTACCGATAATAACGATTGACACGCATTTTATGTAGAGTTCGAACGCTTACATCCACAGGGGAAAACTCATGGGACTCGGCCTACAATCCGCGATCCACATCGCTCACATGGGCATGGGAGCGGCGGAAAAAACGATCAACGTTTCCGGTACTAATTTGGCCAATTCGAACACGATCGGTTACAAGGCCGAACGCGCGGATTTTACCTCGTTTCTCTCCTATAACTACAGCTACGGTAGTGCGCCGGGCCAAACTTACACGGCCGGCACGAACCCCACGCAGATCGGCATGGGCGTCGAAATGGCCGGTGTGACGACCAATTTCACACAGGGCAGCTTTCAGGAGGGAATGGGCCCCTCGGATATTGCCATCAACGGCAACGGATTCCTCATCGTTCAGGGACACAACAGTTCCACACCGTATTACACCCGGAACGGAGTCCTGAAAATCAACAAAAACTTCGACCTGGTGACCAACGACGGCATGTACGTTCTCGGTTACGGAGTCGATGATCAGTTCCGCATCCAGACCGATGCACTCTCGACGCTGTCAATTCCTTTGAACGAATTGCACATTGCCAAGGCGACGGAAAACGTCTGGATCGAAGGCATTTTGAACGCCACGGGCACCGCGGCGACGCAAGGTAACGTCTTGCGAACCACCCCGATGACCGACCTGGCTAAAACCGGACCGGACGAAACGGAGCAGTTGACCGTTACGCAGGTCCAATCACCCATGGTGGAAGGGGTAACCTCGGCAACCGGACTTGCCGCCGGAGGGGCCGTTGAGGCGGGCGATTATTATTACCGGATTGCTTTTGTCGATGCCGCCGGCGTGGAATCCGCCTATTCGGCTCCGATTTCCGCCGAAGTGCTCCAGGGAGAAAACGCGGCACGATTGGACAACCTGCCCGGCGTGCCGGACGGGTACGTTTCGATGCGAATTTATCGGGCGGAAAACCCGAACAACGAAGCGGTCCAACCCACGTTTTACCGTGTCGGCGAAGTGGCCGCGGGAACCTCAAGCTACACCGATACCCTGTCTACTGCGGACATTTCCGATCCCACCAAGGCCGGCTATCAGGTTCTCGACCAGGGACGGCTTGTCGGAAGTTACCAATATTACATGACCTACATCGATGCTCAAGGCAACGAAAGCCGCCCGGTCATAGTCAGTGATACTTTCAACGTCAATATTGCCGGTCAGTTGGAGCTCAGCGACATTCCAACCGTCGATGCGGATAACAATCCCGACGGTTGGACGGGACGGCGAATTTACCGAACCAGTGCCGATGACCCGACGAGCATCCATCTTGTCCAACAGATCAACAATATGGACCCGAATGCCACGGTCATCGACCGCGTTTCCGATGCCGATCTGGTCCAACGTAACGAACTGAATCCGGCCGGGCAGGGGAACGTCCAGGTGAACGAAGCGACAAAACTGGTCGACGTCGGCCAGTTTGTCAACGGCAGTTTCGTTCGTGTTTTCGAAGAGGGTACACTCTCGATCAATCCGACCAAAGGTGAGACTTCACTCCGCGACGCGGAACTGGAAATCACATCGGAAACAACGGTCGGCGACTACCTGAACTTCCTGAACGATGTTTATGGATTACGGGGGGCCGACTCCGGCGTTCCGGCCGACCAGGGCGCCATTGGGCAAACGGTCAACGGCGGCTATCCCGGTGCAGCCGTTATTGACGGCTCATTTTACCTCCTGAGTAATACCGGCGAGAAAAACGCCTTGGAAATCCTTTCGGGGACGATGACTCTTACGCCCACCGGCGGCGAAGCTCGGCGGGTCGATCTCGGTTGGACTCAAGTCCAGGAAGCCGTGGGCGAAAGCATTGTCAGTGACATGCAGGTTTATGACTCGCTGGGCGCCCCGGTGAGCGTTCGAATGACCTTCGTACTTGAATCGGTCAGTGACACGGAAACCGTTTACCGTTGGTATGCCGATTCACCGGACAATCAGCCGTCCGACGGGTCTGCCATTGCCACGGGGACCGGCCTGTTGCGTTTCGATCAGAATGGCCGAATCATCGGGACGCCGGACGGGTCGATTTCCGTTCAACGGACGGCCGTGGCTTCGGAAAGCCCGCTGGATTTCGACTTCCATGTCAATTTCGACGCCCTCAAAGCCTTGTCGACGACCAGTGCGGGCGTGACCCAAACGGAACAGGACGGCGCCGCCGCCGGAACTCTGTACGATCACACCATTCTAGAGGACGGGACCATCATGGGCATCTTTACCAGCGGTGTCCAAAGACCTCTCGGGCAGATTCTTTTGGCGACCTTTCGCAATCAGGAAGGGCTTTACAAGGCGGGCGACAGCCTTTACATGGCCAGCTCCAACTCCGGCGACGCACGAATCACGGTTCCTGGCGAAGACGGGACGGGAAGCATCAAGGGGAACAGCTTGGAACTCTCCAACAGCGATATTGCCCAGGAAATCGTGAATATGATCCTTGCCTCGTCCATGTACCGCTCCAATGCCAAGGTGATGACCACGGCCAACGAAATGTTCGACGCGCTGTTACGGATTGTGTAATTCACGGCGCGTTATTGATACAATCGGTAAAAACAGCATACCGAACAGAATTTCACCCACTTTAACACTTCTGAAGACTCCCGAGAACGGAAACACAGGTTTATGATACGTTTGACGCGACTCAACGGCGATGAATTCATTTTGAATGCCGAACTGATCCGCTACGTCGAACGCTGTCCGGACACGCTGATCACGATGACCACAGGCGAAACGGTTATGGTGCGCGAGTCTCTGGACGAAGTTGTACGTCGGACCGTGACGTATCAGCAGGCCAAGTACCTTGTCCCGCGGCCTGAATATTTACCCTGCGACCACCTGGGAGCACCCCGCTGAGTTGTCGTTCGTGTCTTTTTTGACCACCGAATAGTAAAAATGGATATTGCAACCGTAGTAGGAATGGTCCTCGGTTCGGCGCTGATTGTCACGTCGATCTGCCTGGGCGGATTCCAGAATTTGAGATACTTTTGGGACACGCCGTCGGTGCTCATCGTGTTCGGAGGAGCCGTGGCGTCTGTGATGGTTGCCTATCCGATGAAAGCCGTCCTCGGATCCATCAAGTATAATTTGATGGCCATCTTTCACAAGGAATTCGACCCCTATACGACGATCATGCAAATCGTTTCCCTGGCGGAAACGGCACGTCGTGAGGGCCTTTTAGCCTTGGAAAACCGGATGGATGAAATTGATGATCCGTTTCTGGCCGACGGAATCCGTATGGCCGTGGACGGCATGCCGCCGGAAGTCGTCGAAAGCATCATGAACACGGAAATCGATGCGGTCAACGCGCGGCATAACTTCGCCCGGTCCGTCGTGGCCAACTTCGGCAAATATGCCCCGGCTTTCGGGATGATCGGCACCTTGGCCGACCTGGACCCGGAGAAGGTCGGTTCCGGGATGGCGGTCGCCCTTTTGACAACTCTTTACGGAGCTATTCTTTCCAACCTTTTCTTTCTTCCGATGGCAGATAAGTTGGGATTTGTCAACGATTTCGAACTCCAAGTCATGGAAATCACACTCAAGGGCGTCATTGCCATTCAAGCGGGCGAAAATCCCCGGGTGATCAAACAAAAACTGATGACCTACATACCGCCCGCCAGTCGGCCGCCTGAAGAGGAGGGAGCCTAAATATGGCACGCGAAAAACCACCGGAAGCCGGCGTACCGGAATGGATTCTCACTTACGGGGACATGATGTCGCTACTCCTTTGTTTCTTCATCATGCTTTTTTCCATGAGCACGCTGCAAGTCGTCAAAGTACAAGCCGCGATCGAGTCGCTGCGCGAGGGTTTCGGCTATACCGGCGCCAGCTTGACGCCCAAAGGCAAAGCCAATGCCAGTAAACCGCGGATCAATTCGGCCGCCCGAGCCCGACGGAGCGAGACCCTTGCCGGCGGCCAGCCGATCCAGGCCCCGAAGGGTGATAATCGCACGGTCCAGAATATCCGCGTTGATGAAGAAGATGTTCGGGACGGTTTGATCCGTTTTGAGGCGGGAAGCGACGAATTGACCGACAGGGCCAAGGAAGAATTGCAACTGATATACGACCAATTGGTCGGCTCGCCGTATAAAATCCAAATTGCCGGTTATACCACACCGGGGGAGCAGGGAGGGCTTCTCCGGACCGAAATGGATCTGGCCTACACCCGGGCGACCAACGTGCGTGATTACCTCATTAAAACCTTCAAATTCAAACCGAGTTTTTTCCAGATCAGCGTGCCGGGACCTTACGAGCCGATCAGCCGGAACGTCGTACCGCCGGGCGTGGATCCGCGATCGGCCAACTCCGCCGTTGTGGTCCGCCTGCTGTCGAATACGGTCCGTGAAATGGAAACCGATAAATCCGAACGCAATTTGAGACTCCTTGAAGACGCTCCCGTCCAATAACCACCCAGGTGTTTAGCCCGGTATCGTAACGGCACCACCCATTTTTTCCGAATTTTTTACGCAAAAAATCCCTCTTTTCCACTTTTCCCATAATCGATAAACTATAATATAGGAAGTATCTTTTGCCCTTCAATCATTACTAACACGTGTAAGTTTCCCCGGTCATGGCCAAAGACCCGAATCCCGAACTGGAATCGGACACACCGATCGAAGAAGTTCCAAAACAGCCGAAATCTTACCGGATGCATATTCTGGTGGGGTTGGTCCTGCTCGTTCTGATTCAAACGACGGTCATGTACATGCTATTGCCGGACCCGAAAACGATCCGGGACCAAACAAGAGATGCGGGCGATCATTTGCCGGACATAGGCGACACCCAGTTCAACCCGATTCCGCCTGCGGGCGGTGAAAAAGTCGAGACGGTCGAACGTAAGCTGGGCGAACGGTTCAATATCGAACAGACAAACCCCGCCGTTCCGGGCGGGCAACTGACGTTTTCCGTTTCGCTTGTCGTTGAAATTGCCAAAAAGGACGAAAATGCTTTTGACAAAATTTACCCAACCAAGGAAAGTCGGATACGGCAGGAAGCTGAAATCATCCTCAGGAATTCCACATTGGCGGATCGAAAGGAGGCAACCTTGGGGACGATCAGGCGTCGGCTTCGAGATAAGATCAACGAAGTGATCGACGAAAACAAGAATTACGTTCGTGATGTGCTTGGTGTCGATGCCAAGGAAGGCGAAATGTAATCGACACTGAAAAAACGTGTTAACAATATTGACTGCTCCCGGTTCGCTTGCGTTTTAACCGCCCGGCGCATCGGGAACTCCCATTGTTACGGGACCACAGGTAAGGGACTACCATGGGCGATGATAATGTCTTAGACCAAAACGAGATTGAGCGACTGCTCGGCGGCGGTGCCGGCGGCGCGCCGCCTCCGTCCGCGCCTGCCCCGGCGGCGGATACAGGTGGTGGCGTGCTCGACCAAAGTGAACTGGACGCTCTTTTCGGCGGCGGTGCGGCGGCTCCGGCCTCACCTGCTCCCACCTCACCTACTCCGGCAGGGCCGCTGGATCAATCGGATATCGAATCTCTCTTTGGAGGTGGTGGTGAAGCGG
Organism: Thermogutta terrifontis; assembly: GCA_040393745.1. Classification (GTDB taxonomy): domain Bacteria; phylum Planctomycetota; class Planctomycetia; order Pirellulales; family Thermoguttaceae; genus WRKP01. The sequence goes on from JBEBTM010000160.1 coordinate 7,681, forward strand.
CTCCAGCCAACGATGGCGGCGCCCTCGGCCAGTCGGATATCGAGTCCCTTTTTGGTGGCGGTGGCGCGACACCGACACCGCCCAAACCGGCTTCGGCAGCCCCCACGGCTCCACGAATGCCCCAAGCGCCTGCCGCACCTGCGGCTCCGTTTCAGCCTCCCTCCTTTGGTGGCGCTCCGCCCATGGGCGGCGGAATAGGCGGTGGTTTCGGCGGTCCCGTGGCCGTGGACGATTTCGACGACGACGATGGAGAAGACGTCCCGCGCGGCGATTTGAATTACCTCATGAAGCGTGCCGATGATTCCTTGCGGTCCATCGCTTCCTCCAAAATGGACCTTCCCACCGAGGTCATCGAATTCCAGTTTCCCGAATTTGGCGGTACCGTTCCCAGCACCGAACATGCCACGCTCGACCAGATCAGCGAAGTCGAACTCGATGTGAAGATCGAATTGGGACGGACCGAGATGTACCTTGAAGACGTTTTGAAACTGCGAAAAGGTTCCGTGGTCCCGTTGGATAAAATGGCCGGTGACGCGGTCGACATCTACGTCAACGGCCGCCTCCTGGCCCGGGGGGAAGTGCTCGTGATGAACGAAAACTTCTGCGTCCGCGTGGCCGAACTACTTGCCGGGGCCATTCCGATGGAGTAAAAACAAAGGGACCAAATTCCGTTCCCTTTGTTTTCACCCCCGGAAAACGCCATGAAACCAGCCGTTCCGCTCGCGCTCGTTTTTTCCTTTCTTGTCCTTGCTTTCTCTTTTGCCGAGGAATTACGCTTGGATGAATCCCCGGCAAAATCCGGTGAATGGGGTTACCGCCCCGAAGATGGCCGAACTGTGGCCGTGACACCGCCGAGTTTCGTCTGGCGGCCCATGAAGAATATCGTCCGCTGGGAAATCATGGTTCAAGCCGACGGGGCGTCTCTCGGTGAAGCGAATCCGAGTGTCTTAAGGGCCGTTTCACTGAAATTCAACGCATGGACGCCGAGTTTCCCCCTTGAGCCGGGCATCTACGCCTGGAATTACCGGGGCTTCGACAAGAACGAAAATCCCACCACCTGGAGTCGAACGCGGAAATTTACCGTTACGAAAG
>JBEBTM010000161.1:0-8722 GCA_040393745.1 Thermogutta terrifontis
TGTAGTGTCAACAGGACGGTCCGACAATGTGTGGACTTTCTGTGCTCACACAGGTAAATTCCTTGCCAGGCGCCCAAAGCCAAACGACGATCGGAGACAGGAATATTTATAGAAACACCGATCAAAGAAGACTTTACATGAGCCGGCATATCGTCACTGCCTTCCAGCGTATGCTCATAAGGTAGTGTCTCCGGGACAAGGATATTCAGGGCTCTATCGAGATCCGCCTGGACATCGGGGTCGGCATTTTCGTTGATCGAGATGGAAGCCGATGTGTGTTGGAGGAAAAGGTTGAGCAGCCCGATTTCGATTTGGCTAATTTCTGGAATCGCTTGGAAAACCTCGCGGGTAATGAGCCGAACTCCCTGTCGCATCGGTGCAAGTTGGAGCGTTCTCTGAACCCAAAGCATGGCATTCTATAATGTTAGGGAATTACTGAAACCGCGACCACGGACCGTAGTTTGCTGATAGGATTGGATATGGAAGCCCTCACTTGTCTACGACTTGACGGGAATGACTTTTGGCGACGGAATCCGGGTTCCGTGTAAGCCTCCATAAAACTCGATGAGCTCTCGATAGTTGAGGCGTAAAAAACCCCAGATTTCTTGTGGCGGATCCTGCTTGAGCCAGTGGTCTACAAACCCATGAACGGTTTCGTCGTATTTTTTTTGCGAAGAACCATGGGCAAAACAACGTCCCTTGAACCGCCGCAGATCGCCGTTGAACATAGGGCTAACATGATAGAGCTCATGGACGATTGTTTCCAGCTTTTGCGACAACTTGAGCTCGATGAACCTAGGAACGTAGAAATACAAGATATAGAGGTACTCGACGCCATCCGGCCGATAACAGCGTTGGACCGTCCATGCCCGACCCCGGTTTTCCGTCGTTAATCGGCCATCTTTGAAGCGCAATGGCGTGGCCGACGCGAAAATGCCGAAGGGTTCGCTATGCTTCGTCTGCCTGAAGCTGACGGCGACACGGGACATGTCGATGTGACTCAACTCAGGCACACGAAAACAAACGTCCCCACAGACCTTAGCGATTGCCGTCGTATAATCGAACGACCGGGACAATCGCCCCGGTCGCCTTGTGGAATTCATAGCCAGTTTTTCGTTCTCAAATGACTGAAAAGCATTCGGGAAGCGGCCCGCCGTTCAATGAACTATCCTTCGATCTTCGGTTTCTGCGATCGAGCCTTAACGCGATCGTTTTTACCGACGAATTCGAGAATTGCCCGCTGACCGGCATCGCCCAAGCGCGGCTTATAGAGCTTCAGAATGCGGGTGTAACCGCCATTACGACCTTCGAAGCGAGGAGCGACGATATCAAAAAGAATCTTCACGGCTTCCTTGCTGCCAATGATTTGCAGAGCCCGGCGTCGGGCTGCCAGAGCCGGAGCCATCGCCTTGTTCCAGTCTTGCCATTTTTGGCTTTCCCGCCATTTCTTCCATTCTGTCGAACCATGCTCGGCATCAACTTCAAACTGACGCGCCGCGTCGAGATGAACCTGAGCTTTCTTAGCAATGGTGACGCATTTCTCCAAAAGCGGACGAACCTCTTTCGCCTTGGGAAGAGTCGTGATAATACGACCAGGCGTTTTCGGAACGTTCTTGTCGTCCTCGTCGATTTCCCGTTCGGTCATCAAGATCGCGATGATCAAGTTACGCAGAAGGGCACGTTGGTGATTGGGATTACGGCCGAGTTTGCGGCCTTTTTTCATGTGTCGCATGGTTTATACCGTCTCTTTACAAACGCTGTCAAAAAATTCGATTCAGTTAATATCAAGCCGAAATATGTCGGTTGGCATCCTTCCAAACTATTGAATCCGGCTTCGTCGGATAAAAATCAATAAGCACCTTCCACTGCGGAAATCTTGGAGTCGCCAGCGTGGGACGGCAGACGCATTCCGAGACGGAGGCCGATTTTCTCTAATTTTTCCTTCACTTCGGTCAGTGTCGTTTCACCGAAATTTCGCACCTCCAGCAACGAATCTTCCGTTCGAGTCACAAGGTCTCGAACAATCGTAATTTTCTCGTTTTCCAAGCAGTTTGTTGCACGAACCGAAAGGTCGAGTTCGGAAAGGCTCAAAGACAATTTGGATTCCAAGGCCGGATCAATGCCGCTCGAACCCGTTGCTTTGGCCTGTGTAAAAACGTAGGAATCGAGGTTGTCGTACTGAAGGAAAGGGTTCAGGTGCTTTCGAAGAATTTTAGCACCTTCAACCAAGGCCATTTCGGGGCCGATGGAACCATCCGTCCAGATCTGCATTGTCATGCGGTCGTAGTTCGTTTTATGACCGACACGAGTTTCTTCGATGTTGTATTGAACCAGAACCACCGGGCTGAAGGCAGCATCCAAAGGAATAAAGCCGATATCCTCTCCGATGTCACGGCTGAGATTCAACTGCTCTGAAGCCGCAACATAACCGCGTCCGTTTTCGACAACCATTTCCATTTCAAAAGGAACGTCGTCTGTAAGAGTCGCAATGTGATGTCCTCGGCTGACAACTTCGACATCCGTACCTTCGTGAACCTGGATATCTTCGCTGGTTACGGGACCGGCTTTGTCTTTCCGAACATGAAGCACGACGACCGGCTTGTCTCCGTAGTATTTGACGACCAAAGACTTAACATTCAGGGCAATTTCAGTGACGTCTTCCAAAACACCTTTGAGCGACGTAAATTCGTGCAAAGCGCTTTTGATCTTGATCCGCGTGACCGCACTGCCTTCCAAACTGGAAAGTAGGATACGTCGCAGGCTGTTTCCAACGGTGTGCCCAAACCCACGTTCGAAAGGTTCGGCAACAAATTTTCCATAAGTCTCGGTCAGCGTGTCACGGTCACACGTTACCTTGCTGGGGAGTTCCAAACCTCGCCATCGAATACGCATAGAGAAACCTCCGATAAAATACGCTGAATTGTCGCTGAATATCGCACTTGGAGCGTCGAGTCAATTCTTTGAATCTGTTGCCGCAACACTACGAAACCGACTCATCCGGACACACTGAAATCGGAGCCCGGAACAAAGACTCTCAGACCTGCACCGCACCTCCGCCAGTTGGTACGGGCAACGAAAACCAATCTGGGCGGTCGCCACAGGAAAACTACTTCGAACAAAGCTCGACGATCAGCGCCGAATCGACAGGCAAAGTCACATCTTCCGCCGTAGGCAGACGCATCACAACACCCTTGGGGCTCTGAGCGTTGTCCCGAAACAGGAAGTCGGGAACTTCCCGATCCACATCGTCGACCACCGTCTTGATCGCTTTCGTGCTCTTGGGACGACTGCGAACGGTGATAACATCACCGGCCCGAACAAGATAGCTGGGAATATCAACCCGACGACCATTCACTAGAATGTGCCCGTGAGAAACCCATTGCCGGGCTTGCGAACGTGAGGAACCGAAACCGAGCCGGAAAACGATGTTATCCAAGCGGCGTTCCAGCAAGCCCATGAGTACTTTACCTGTGTTGCCCGTGGTCCGTTCGGCCATGGCAAAATACTTCCGAAATTGCTTTTCCAGCACGCCGTAATAATTCTTCACTTTTTGCTTTTCACGAAGGTGGATTCCATAATCAGTCAGTTTGCCCCTCCGCGCGCCGTGCATTCCCGGAGCGCTGGTGCGGCGCTCGAGTGAACACTTGTCCGTATCACAACGGCTTCCTTTCAAACAAAGTTTAACTCCTTCGCGCCGACATTTTCGGCAAACAGCTTCGGTATAACGTGCCATATAAGTTTATCGATGACCTTTCCTGAAAGGGACGACCAGCGTCTCCACAAACACCCTGTATTCTAATCAATATGAATTCCAAAAGCAACCCGCGCCGCAGCAAAACTACACGCGACGACGTTTTTTGGGACGGCAACCATTGTGAGGCAACGGGGTCACATCCTCGATTGACTTGACCGAAAGTCCAGCCTGCTGAAGAGCCGTAATAGCGCTTTCACGCCCACTGCCGGGCCCTTTGACCTTGACTTCAACTTCTTTCATCCCGAACTTCATCGCCTTTTCCGCCGCCTGCTGAGCCGCCATCTGACCGGCGAAGGGCGTGCTTTTCCGGCTTCCCTTGAAGTTGCATGTACCGGCTGTTGCCCAGCACAAAGTATCACCCTTCGAATCCGTAATAGTGACGGTCGTGTTATTAAAGGTTGCTTTGACGTGAGCGATCCCGCTGGAAACATTCCGTTTGATTTTTCGCTTTTTTGCCGCTTTTGCCACTACTGTTTTCCTTTTTTATTCAAACTTGTATTCGAGATGGAACTTGCAACGTTTTTATTCTCCTGAAACACGCACCGCGCTTTCAGCAAACAGTGTGCACCCCAGACCAACCGAAGTGCTCGGACCCACATTTCTCCGGTGTCCGTTTAACGAAGATCCTTCACGCCCTTCTTCCCGGCAACGGTCTTTTTCGGCCCCTTCCTGGTCCGGGCGTTGGTCCGCGTGCGCTGGCCACGAACAGGAAGTCCGCGACGATGCCGAATTCCACGATAGCAACCGATTTCCCGAAGCCGCTGAATATTCTGGGCTACCTGCCGCCGCAGAGGTCCTTCCACGACATAATCATTATCGAGCAAGGTCGCCAATTTCGCCAAGTCGTTTTCACCCAAGTCACGAGCGCGGACCGACATATCAATCCCCGCCTTGCGACACAGCTGCCGAGCGATCGAGGGCCCAACACCATAAAGGTAAGTTAGAGAAATCACGATCGAACGATTGTTCGGAATATCCACACCCAAAAGACGCGGCATTGACTACCTCTCCATTTCTTAAATTTTTACTCTTTTGCCACGAGCGAACTACCGTTCAGCCGCAACCTTTATCCCTGTCGCTGTTTGTGACGCGGATTGACACAGATGACATAAACCCGACCACGACGTTTCACAACTTTGCAATTTTCGCAAATACGACGAACACTGGCCCTGACTTTCATGACGCAACCTTTCTAACCACCCGTTGTTACAAACACAAAAAACGTGTCGAACCTTCGGATTCGTTGATATTCACTCCGAGAAATTAAAGCTTTACTGAAAAGACTCATATTCTATCGCCAACGGATTTTCTGCCAAGGATTCCCTGCCGGGGCGAAGGACACTTTCTCGAAAGTTTTTCGAAAAATGCAAAAATGCCCCGAATTCCACCCACGCTGCCGATTCAGACTGGCAAATAAGGCGTCAGGTCCATCCTTTCCTCCTCCGACTCGGGCGGTCCGGTCAAAACTCGAATCCCACTGGACGTCACGGCCAAAGTGTGCTCAAAATGGGCGCTGAACTTCAAGTCTTTTGACACGATCGTCCAATGGTCGCCGAGCACACGAATCTGATTGGTTCCCATATTCACCATCGGCTCAACAGCGATGACCAGTCCCGGCTTGATTTTGAAATCTTCGGATCGAATAAATTCCTGACTCACATAGTTTGGAACTTGCGGCGCCTCGTGCATCTGGCGTCCAATGCCGTGTCCCACCAAGGATTCAACGACAGAGAAGCCGTTTCCTTTTACGTACTTCTCCATTTTCCGAGCGACTTCGCTCCAAACCTTGGCACGGGGAATCTCATCAATAGCAATTTGCAAAGCCTGCTGCGTAACGTCCAAAAGCTTTTGTGCATCCTTGGAAATCGTTCCCACAGAAAACGTGACTGCCGAATCGCCGCACCAACCGCGAACTTTACTACCGGGATCAAGCAGCTTACAGCCGGTATCGACACCGACGATGTCTCCTTCGGTCAATGTACGCGAACCGGGAATTCCATGGACGATTTCCTCGTTGACACTGATACAAGTCACGGCAGGAAACGGCACGACACCGGGCACGCCCTTGAACAGAGGGACAACGCCTTGATCCATATAGAACCGTTCGACCTGCGCATCGACCTCTGCCGTGGTGACACCAGGCCTAATCATCCCCTTGGCAATTTGAAGCGCATGCCAGACGAATAGGCCCGCCTTGCGCATCTTCTCAATTTCCAACGTGGATTTATAGGTAAACACAACAGCCCTTTCCGGTCATCATTCTATTGAACCCGATCCAAAATCGCCTCGATCCGGACAAATATTTCTTCGACCGTACCAAGCCCTTCGACGGTTTTCAATAAACCCTGCTTGGAATAATAATCCAGCAGCGGGCTTGTTTGGTTATTATAGGCGACAAGGCGTTCACGGATAACTTCGGGCTTGTCATCAGCTCGTCCGCGACCTGCCAATCGACGATAGAGTTCCTCATCGGGAACCCGAAGCTCGAGAACGATGTCCAATGGCGTGCCTTTTTCGGCAAGCATCTTGTCAAGAGCCCCTGCCTGACCAATGGTTCTCGGGAACCCATCCAGGAGATAACCGGCCTGACAGTCCGATTGCTGGAGCCGTCCGGCAATAACGCCGATGATGACATCGTCCGGGACGAGCTGGCCAGCCGACATATATTTTTCCGCCTGCAATCCGACTTCCGTTTTCGCGTCGCGCGCCGCCCTCAGCATGTCGCCTGTCGAAAGATGGGCCGGTTTGTATTTTTCTATGATTTTTTCCGCTTGGGTACCCTTTCCCGCTCCGGGGGGGCCGATAAATACGATTCTCATGATAATGCCAAGGTTAAAGGAAGAACAAGTTGTTGCTGAATGATCGCGGTTATTTTGCCTTTTCCAACAAGCCCTTGTAGTTTCGCATGATCAAATGACTGTCAATCTTGTCGACAAGATCGATAATGACACTCACGACAATAAGCAGGCTTGTTCCGCCGAAGAAGCTGGCCAGCATGAAGTTATCTTTGATGATTGTAGCTGAAATGATCGATGGCAGAACGGCAATCAAGGCCAGGAAGGATGCCCCGACATAGGTGATTCGAATCATTACTTTTTCGAGGTAATTCGCCGTCGTCGAACCAGGCCGATACCCGGGAACGAAGGAGCCGTAGTTTTTCAGGTTCTCCGCCATATCCTTCGGATTGAACGTCACCGCCGTCCAGAAGTAACAGAAGAAGTAAATCAAGGCGACAAACATCATGGAATAAGTGAAAGTCTGCCGCTGAAAAATGTCATGACACATGCCTATGAACCCCGAAGGATCCTTTCCGCCGATGTAGGCGATAATTGCCTGAGGGAAAAGCAAAAGGCTGCTCGCGAAAATGATCGGCATGACCCCTGCCTGGTTGACCTTGAGAGGCAGGAACTGTTTGTTTCCACCGAAAGTCTTCCGTCCACGAACGTGCTTGGCGCTGAGTGTCGGAATACGACGCTGGCCCTTGGTGATGTAGATGACACCGACGATAACGACGACAAATAAAGCCATGAGCACAATGAGCACTTCGACCCCAAGCTGCGTCGACGTGCCGCCGAGCTGGATTTCACTCGTCGAGTTATTCGTAAGTTGGGCATGAAGCTGCTGGAGCGAGGCCGGCAGATTGGCGATAATGCCCGCCATGATGAGCATACTGATCCCATTGCCGATGCCGTATTCGTCGATTTGTTCACCGAGCCACATCAGAAAGGCGGTTCCGGCCGTCATGATGAGAACCGAGGTGAGGATCCAATAAATCGGTAGAACCCCGTTCGGCGCAATCGAGGAATTCAAAACATTCAGTTCACCCGAATTCATCTGCATGATCGCAAAGACATAAAACAGACTCTGGAACAAGCAGATGACAATTGTAGCGTATCGCGTGTATTCGTTGATTTTTTTTCGGCCGCTTTCACCCTCTTTTTGCAGCTTTTCCAAAGGCTCCCAGACGGTCGCCAAGAGCTGAAAGATAATGGACGCCGAAATATAGGGCATGATCCCCAAGCCGAAAATCGTGGTCTGCTCGAATCGGGTCCCCGTGAAAACCGAAATTTGCCGCATTAAGTCGCCCAACCCTTGGGCTCCGGACCAAAAAGTCATCATCGCGGAAGTATCGACGATCGGGAGTGGAATCCACCAACCGATCCGATAAATCGCCAAAAGTCCCAGCGTCAGGAGAATTTTCTGACGAAGTTCGGGAATGGAAAAAATGACTCGAATTTTTTGAAACATGAGAATCGCCCAGCAACGTGGGGCCCTGTCAACAGGTGTGTAAACGTCCCTACCCTGAAACGTCTTTGCGAACGCCCCCCTATCTTGCAGATAGAGGCCGCCGAAACGCAAATCTCCGACAAAATCGTTAGAATACTAAAAAACCGCCTCCGAGGCAAGTCCCCCGATGACTCTTTCCGTCAAAACAGGGAAAAAGAACAAACCGAGGCGAACTTTCACCTCCCAGCGGAAAAACAAAAAAGGTGAAAAGCGAAAGGGGGCCGATCCGTTTTCGCGCCCTTTCATCCTTTCACCTTCGCTGATTGAAACGGTCGTCGTTCTAGTTCTTTTTCGCTTTGGCAATCGCAGCAGCTTTACGTGAGCCCATTTTATTTTTGACAACCACTTTTTTACCAGGCAGAACACTCACCTTCCCACCGGCAGCTTCAATTCGTTCTTTCGCGGAAGCTGAAAAAGCGTGGGCCGAAACATTCAGCGACTTCGTCAATTGTCCGTCTCCCAGAATCTTAATCTGGTCAAACGAGCGCTTGATAAGCTTCTTTTCCTTCATCGATTCCGGCGTGACGCTGTCGCCCGCTTCAAAAAAAAGTTCCAAATCACCGATATTGACGCCGAGCACAAGATCGCTGAATCTCTTATTATTGAAGCCCCGCTTGGGTATACGTCGGGCCAAAGGCATCTGACCGCCCTCGAAAGCCGGATTCATGGAGAATCCACTTC
>JBEBTM010000162.1:0-8696 GCA_040393745.1 Thermogutta terrifontis
TGTCAAGGCGAGAATACCAAAGAGTATGTTCAGCAGTACGCCGACGGCCACTTTGACGGGATTGCGAATGGAAAATGAATAAGGTCCATAAAAGCCTTTGCGAAAAACGGTTCAAGAGAATCATTTTAGGGAAAACGCCGCCGGGTTTCAAGTCGCATAAACAAGGCTTTTTAGGGCGATTTTCGGAAAAACTTCCCCCGAGAACCTGCGAAACCATCGATTTGGCTCACGCCGCACAACTTATTTTGCCGATCAGTCCGTAGGGGTATTGCAGAATATATCGAATTTGGTGAAAATTCGAGGCACACGTATTTTTTTCATGAGTTCCATGTCGCTCGTACAACGTTTTTTTCTCGCCTTGATTTCGGGGCTGGCTTTATTATCGGCCGGATGCCTTTCCATTGGCGGTCGCACGGAAATTATCCAGCAAAACAAGGAACTGGAAGAGCGAATCGTCCAGTTGGAGAATCGCATCCAACTCCTGGAGCATTATGCGAAACGCCCGCCGAAGGCAACGGATGCAGTGATTGCCGACACGGCCACACCTCCGGTGGAGAAGACGGCGGAAAAACCCGAGGAAAAACCGCAAAGCCTCGCCAGTGCGCCCGAACCGGCTGGCTGGAGCCGTTGACCGCTCTGGACTCGGCACCCCCGTCACGGTAAAATACCGCATCATGACCATCGCCTTTCGCATCGCCATTTCCGCCCTCTCGGCCGTGTTGATCGTTTTGGTGCCCATGTCGTATTTCTCCTACCGGGCAACACTCGGTGTGATTGAGCGGCAATTACGGGTGATCCAGCCGCTCTTCGCCGAATTCGTCAATGCGAATATCGCCAAGCAGAACGCCAATATCGAAACGATTACCCGGTTGGCCGCCCGCGAAACAACCGCCGACCTGGATCGAACACCGGAACAATTCCGCAAAATGTTCCAGGAGATTTTGAATGAAGAACCCGCCGTCTTCGGCTTTTCGCTCGCCTTCGATCCCCAGGGACCGATGAGGCATCACGGCGGCTGGAATCTCCATCGCCGTGAGATTCCCGGCGAAACCCGCTGGACCGATTTGGCCGAACCCGTCGATGGTTATGATTTCACAAAGCGCATCTGGTATTCCGCTGCCGTGAACCGTCGGGAACCCGTTTGGTCGAAACCCTATCTGGGCCGATTTTCCAACGTCCCCATGGTTTCCTATTCCATCCCGATCACAAACTCCGACGGCAAACTGATCGGCGTTCTCGCCTGCGATATTTCCATCCAATGGATCGACGATTTCGTTGACGAGCTTTCGATCCCCCGGAAGGACATCGAACAGCTTTTCCTGCTCTCCCAGGATGGAATCGTGCTTGCAGACCGTCACTGGGACATGCTCTACAAGAACATTTTCGATTTGGCACGGGAACACAACGACAGGGCCTTGGAAAAAGTGGCCCGCTCCATGACGGCCGGAGAGTGGGGCAACCTGGAATACAAAAGTCTCGACGGAATCCGGGACGGCCGGATTATTTTCGTGCCGATTAACGACGCGAGCGGGAACGAGGGTTCTCACTGGTCCCTGGCCGTGTTCGTGTCACAAGAAGCGGTTCACGGTTTCGCCGTGAATGTCGGTGGGCGGCAGGTCGCCATCGGGCTCATCGGACTCATGGCGATGATCGTCCTGTTGATGTTCGTCGCCCACGGCATTTCGAGGCCCATCCGGGAATTGCAAGAGTCAGCCTTGACGATCGCGTCCGGCGATTTGGAGGCGAAAATTCCCGAGTTGCACGGTCGGGACGAAATTTCCGCCCTGGCCGGTTCCTTCACGAAAATGCAGCATGATTTGAAGGATTACATCGGCACGCTCGCCGAAACGACGCGGCGCAAGGAGCAGATGGAAAGCGACCTGCGCATCGGCCGTAAGATCCAGATGAGCCTGGTCCCGACGCGGTTTCCCGAAACGCCCTTTGCCGACCATTTCGACTTGGCCGCCTTCATGGAACCGGCCAAGGAAGTCGGCGGCGATTTCTACGATTATTTTCTACTCGACGACGAATCGTTGTGTGTCGTCATTGCTGACGTTTCCGGCAAAGGCGTTCCCGCTTCGTTGCTCATGGCTCGGGGTTCCGCGTTCTTTCGCAGCTATCTCTTCGGGACAGGCCGGCTGGCTGACGCCGCGAACCTTGTCAACCGTGAACTGTGCAAGGACAATGACGCCTGCATGTTCATCACGCTGTTCGCCGCGATTCTCCACTTACCGTCGGGACGCTGTCGTCATGTCAATGCCGGCCACAACCCACCGTTCTTTCTCCGAAAAGACGCCGAGCCGGTTATGCTCCCTTCGGGAACGGGATTGCCGCTTGGCATCGACGAAGACAGCCACTACACCGAAACAGAAGACATACTCCATCCGGATGACCTGCTGTTCCTTTACACCGACGGCGTGACCGAGGCGATGAATCCGGACTCCGAACTGTTCGGCGAATTTCGAACGGCCGCGACGTTGAAAAAGAATCGAAACGAAGATTGCCATCGTGTGATCGTCAAAACATTGGACGACATTCACGCCTTCGTTCAAGAAACGCCGCAATCCGACGATATCACAATGGTATCGCTGCGTTATCGTTGATTTTTCGAAAAAATTGGAAAAATGAAAAATCTCCTCTTGACGACAAAACGGCGGGTTCGTATTATCCCGCATCCTGAGAGGGAAGCGGTGGCCGCAAGGCGACCGGCTCCGATTCGACCAAAAAGACGCGGGAAAACTCTTTTGGCGACTCCACCCCCGGGGATCGGCGCTCACGCGACTGGAACTATCTGGGTCTGTTCCGATGCGGGGGCAACGATGCGGAGCAAAACGACCGGTTGCCGGAGCAATCTTGCTTCGGCGCCGGTTTTTTCATGCGCCGGCGCGACCGCAACGAGGCGTTATCGGGGCGTTACTTTTTTCCGTAAACTTCTTTCGGATCGAAAATCCGCTCGCCCACGACTCTTTCGCCTTCGGGTGTGATTTCCCGGAAGAAGCAGCTTTTGTAGCCTTCGTGACAAGCCGCCCCGCCGATCTGTTCGACTTTGAGCAGGATCGTATCCGCATCGCAGTCGAGAAAGATGCCGGAAACTTTTTGGACGTTGCCGCTTTCTTCGCCTTTACGCCAGAGTTTGTTCCGGCTTCGGCTGAAATAGACGGCCCGGCCCGTTTGCAGGGTTTCGTCATAAGCTTCTTCGTTCATATAGGCCAGCATCAATACGTCGCCGGTGGCCGCATCCTGGGCAATGACAGGCACCATGCCGTTGCACTTCGCAAAATCGGGTCGTAACATCGTTTGATTCGTTTGAAATGAGGGTTTCACTGACATCCGGACAATGCCAACAATGTACCCGAAACACAAAATCAGGCAAGGGCTCGGCATTTTCAAAACGCCGACGGAAAACAAACGACAAAAACCGAATATGAAGGAGAGCGTTTGCGGATCGGGCGCGAGGGTTGCGGCGAAGCTGTCGGTATTCCGCCTCCCTTTCTGGCAAACGCTCCTCCGACGAAAACCTTACAGTTCCCAACCTTTGCGGCGAGTCGGGCGAATCAGGGCATTGGCGGCCTCGTTGTCCGTTTTCAGTGAAGCGGCGTCCCAGGTCAGCTTGGTCCCCGTGCGGTAGGCCACGGCTCCGAGCAAGACCGCTTCGGTCAGCGTGCCGGAATAATCGAAGTTGCAGGATGTCGTTCCCCCGTTTTTGATCGCGGCGATCCACTCGGCATGATGGCCCGGCGATGGCGGAATCGAAACCTCGGGCCGTTTGAAATCCGCGAATTTCTCCTGCGGATAAAGATGATACTCCCCGTAATTCGAGAGTAACATGCCTTCGCTACCGATGAATAAAACGCCGGCCCCCCATTCGGGCAGAGCATGCTCTTTGAGTTGCGGCGGACGTTTTTTGTGGTCGTACCAAGTCAACGTGAGCGCTTCGTGCTTATCGGTTTTCGGATAGGCGTACTTCACCGTCAAATCAAGCGAGCAGGAGTCCGGATCGACCGGCGGTCCGGCGGCTTCAATGGTCGACGGATGCCGAAGCCCGAGAGCCCAGAAGGGCAAATCCATGTAATGGCATGCCATATCACCGATCACGCCGTTGCCGAAAACCCAGTAGGAACGCCAGTTGGCCGGAACATAGCAGGGATTGTACGGTCGCATCGCCGCCGGGCCGACCCAGAGATCCCAGTCGAGCGTTGCGGGAACGTCGAAGTCGCCGGGCGAAATCGGTCGGTTGCCCCAGCCGGAGTCGACCCAGACATGGACGTCCGTGACCTTGCCGATCACATCGGCCTGGATGAGTTCGACGACCCGACGGTAATTCTGCTCGGCGTGGATTTGCGTGCCCATCTGGGTAACGAGTTTTTTTTCCCGGGCCAGTTCGATCATGGTCCGAACCTCGCTGACATCGTGAGCCAGGGGTTTTTCCGTGTAACAGTGGATGCCCCGCTTCATCGCGGCCACGCTTGCGGCGGCATGGACGTGGTCCGGTGTGGACACGGTCACGGCATCAAGCTTGCCATTCAGTTCGTCCAGCATTTTTCGAAAGTCCTTGAAACGTTGGGCTTTAGGATGTTTCTCGAAATTGCCGGCCGCGCGCGTTTCATCGACGTCACAAAGGGCGACCAGATTTTCCCGGGCGACGTTGGAAACACTGTAGTCGCCCATCCCGCCGATGCCGATGCAGGCGATGTTCAACTTTGAATTGAGATCCTGCCCCCGAAGCAAGGCCGGTGCGGGAAACAACGCGGCAACTCCCGCAAGAGCCGTAGCTTTCAAAAAATCGCGACGATGGTTTTTCATACTTTACTCCTGGTTGGGAATGGAAAGTGAGGAATACGAACCGCGACCGATGTCGCACATGTCAACCGATTCCGCCGAAGCGTCGATTGCGGTTCGAAAAATCGTCCAAGGCTTGCTTGAGCAGGCTCACGTCGAAGTCGGGCCAACAAGTTTCCGTGACCCAGAATTCGGCGTAACTTAGTTGCCAGAGCAGGTAATTGCTCAACCGGAGTTCGCCGGCGGTGCGGATGAGCAAATCGGGATCGGACATGCCGGCCGTGTAAAGATGGTCGGAAAGGCAATCCTCGTCGATGTCTTCGACGGGAATTCCTTCGGCGACGATTTTTTTCACCGCGTCGACCATTTCGCCCCGGGCCCCGTAATTGATCGCCAAACAGAGGCGGAGTCCCGTATTGTGGGCGGTTATTTCGACCGACTTGTCCATTTCGGCAAGAATGTCATCCGGAATTCCGGTCCGGCGGCCGATGACGGAAAGACGAATATTGTTGCGCATCATCGTGGGCCGTTCGTCGATGATGTAGCCTTTGAGCAGGATCATGAGGAAATCGAGTTCCTGTTGCGGTCGCTTCCAATTTTCGCTGGACAGGCAATAGAGTGTGAGCTGTTTAACGCCGAGGTCGACACACTTTTCAGTGATCGTGCGAACCCGCATGGCCCCGACGCGGTGCCCCTCATGCCGGGGAAGCCCCTGCCGGTTCGCCCAACGGCCGTTGCCGTCCATGATAATTGCGATGTGCATGGTTGTTATTGGGGGGTCCAATTCATACAGTGATGGAAAACATCGGTTTCCGTAACCGTGGCTCCCGTCCTCAGACGGTCGATGACTTCGTTCCAGATGTCTTTGCGGAATTCGTCGTAAAATCGTTGTGATCGTGCCAGCACGAAATCACGCTGGATATTACCGAACAATTTTGCAATCTGTTGTGCCGATGTTTCCGAGCCCGCATGGATCGCCGCCTCGCCACCGACGGTCACGCCGCCGGCAATGGCCGCTTCGCCGACAACCTGACTGACCATCTGGGCGCCCAACACAAATCCCGAAGCGGCCAAGGTGACCGTAATCACGGGCCGGGCCACGGTCGTCACCGCGTCCAACGAACGGAGCCAGCCCAGCGCTTTCGGATGCTTTTCGGCCCACTCGGTCAAATGCGTTTGCAGCGTTTGCCGGAACGAACCGTCCACCGGTTCCAGCGACGCCAGAACATGCCGGGCCCGATCGAGCAGGAAGGCCCGGTTTTCGCCGCCGATCAATTCCAGGATTTCCCGCCGAAGCACGGGGTTGTCCGTTTCCGCAAGTTCTTCGAGACGATGAATGACCTGCGTGATGAACTGCAAAATCGTTTCGTTTTCCTGTTCACGAAATTCGTCCAACGGCGTAAGCGTCTTCGGGTTACCGCCAAAGAAGTTGGTCGAAACGTACCGCGCGGCTTTTTTAACCGGCCAGAGGAGGCCCGCTCCGACGGTCCGGTAGACGCCGTTGATATTCTGCGACCAGCCGGGACGCCCCTGATTCCACCAGGTTCGGATTTCCTCCGTCAAAATCGGCACGGGCAACGAAGGCCACTGGACCGCGGTTTCGCCCGCGTTTTCCAGCGTGTTCAGCGCCTCGGCAAATCGCTGCGACGCCCGACGAACCGCTTCGAGGTAAGCCCGAACACCGTGCTCCGGATGATTGAGCACTCGAATCGCGCCGAGAAGCGTTTGCGATTTAATCGCGTCGAAATGGAGTTCGGTGAGAATCTCTTCCAGGGAAACCGGCGTGTCCGATATCTTACCGTCCTGAAATGCGAAAAACGGCACGCGCAAATCCGCGGCGGCCAAACGGTCATGCGGGGCGGCTAGGACGGCCAGCGGTTTTGCGCCGGTTTCCTCCTGAATCTGTTCCAGCCACCGGGGCAGATGCTCGGTATCTTCGCCCAGGTCGAGCATGTTGAACAGCAGGATGATCGGCTTGTCGGACTCGGCGGCTTCCCGGAAGAATCGGCGTATGGCCGCGTCGTTATACTTTTCCCGGGTGAGCACGGCGACGATCACGTCGGCGGCGTGCCGGATGTTCCTTGCCCGGACCCAGTTGACTTCACGGTCGGAATCGATGTCCGGAGTATCCAGAATCCAGAGGCGCTTGGGAACCCGCCGGCCTGCGGTCCAGAAGAGGAAATCCTGTTCGTTTTCCTCGAGCGCCTGTTCGGGCCGGGACCAGGGGAGCATCCGAAAGGAGTCGAAATGCCGGGACAGGGCCGCTTCCATGTCGCCGGTTTCCGTTCCCGCAGGCACCAGGCACACGGGATGTTTCGTGCCCGAAGCGTGATGGTCCACGGCGCTGAAACATTCACCGGCGAGCTGATTGAAGAGAAGCGACTTGCCCGTATTCGTCCCCCCCATGAGGGCGACGATGAGCACGGCCCGTTCGGAAAGCTGCGGAAGGAGTTTATGCTTCAATAAAGCGTACCAATCCTGATTTTCCGGCGAAGGCACACCACAGGCGCCGGCCAGGCCCCGAAGTTCTTCGAGCAGGCGATCCAGGTGTAAAACGGATTGGGCCAGTTGCGCAAATGACGTCACGGACACAAAAAGGTTTCCTTTCGAGACTTGTTCACTTTTCTCCTTTGGAATGTCGATACCACGTATCAATCGTCTGGAGCAAAAACTGCGGATTGATCGGTTTACTGCAATAGGCGTCCATTCCGGCATCAAGGCAGCGTTGTTCGTCGCCTTTGAAAGCGTTGGCCGTGAGCGCGATGATCGGCGTGGGTTTCCGGTCCGAATTCCGTTCCCACTTCCGGATCAGGTCCGTGGCTTCGTAACCGTCCATTTCGGGCATCTGGCAGTCCATGAGGACGATGTCGAAATTTCCGTTCATAAACGCGTTGACGACCTGGTTTCCGTCCTCGGCGATTTGGCACTGGAATCCCGCCTCGCGGAGCACGTTCTGGATGACGACCTGGTTGACCCGGTTGTCCTCGGCGACCAGGATCGAAATCGGTTCGACCGGCGCTTTCGACTGCCTTTCCACGCTCGCCTGTCCGTCCCGGAATCGCTGCCGCTGGAAAGCCTCGTTCTGTTTGAACTTCTCGGATTTCGAGTCGTCCTCCCGTTCCGGTTTCCAGTTACGAAAGAGTCGGGTCATAACCACGTCGAACAGGTTCGACGTGAACAGCGGTTTGCTGACGTACTGGACACCATATTTTCGTGCGAATTCATCGTCCCCCGACTCGGAAAGCGGGAGCATGACCACGATTTCGAGATTCTTCGTTTCCGACATGTTCCGCAGCTTTTGGACCAACTCGTCGGTCCGGTCTTCGGCCCCCGTCTTTTGATCGAGCAGCAGGAGTCGGAACGGATGTTTTTTTTCGGCGGATTTCCGGAGTTTTTCAAGAACCTCATCGGGAGACCCCGCCGTTGCCGGTTTCATCTTCCATGCCTCGAACTGGTCGACGAGCGCCCGCTGTTGGATCGGAGCCGGATCGGCCAGGAGTACGGGAATACCTTCGAGACTGAAATCCTTCACGGTCGCATAACGGATTCCGCTTGTCTCCTCGGCATCGTCCTTCAAGGGATCTCCGGCGGGAATTTCGAACCAAAAATCGGAACCCTCGCCTTCGACGCTGTTCACTCCGATTTCCCCTCCCATGAGCCTGACCAATCGCATGGAAATCGCCAGTCCGAGACCCGTGCCGCCGTAATTTCGGGCCATCGAGTTATCGACCTGCGAAAATGCCTTGAACAAACGGCCCATGCGGTCCGCGGGGATGCCGATCCCCGTATCCCGGACGGAAAACCGCAGGATTATTCCGTTGTCGGCCTTCGTGCGGAGATCCGTTTTGATGTACACGCCACCCGTTTCCGTGAATTTGATTGCGTTGACGACGAGGTTGAGCAGAATTTGATGAATC
>JBEBTM010000163.1:0-8695 GCA_040393745.1 Thermogutta terrifontis
AGGTTACGGAAAATCGTCTTCCCCTCCCGGGATACCGCCACGCCCCGCAAAACGAGCCGGAGTCCGTCGGGCGTGGAATCGTAACGCAAACCGCCTTTTTCCGCACGATATGTCAACGAGTCACCGATGCGGACCCGGTCGCCGGGTCGGACGATCGCATGCCGCACGACTTCGTTTTCGTTCAAAAAAACCTTGCAACCGGGCTCGATATCCAGTCGAAACTCGCGAGGATCGCCGTGGATGACACCGATGCGAAGATGCTGTTCGGCCACGCCGGGCGCGACGATGCGGTTTCCGGTCCCGAAACTGGCGGAGGCGCCGAAGGTAAGCGGGCCCGCCTCAAGTCGATGCCGGGGAATATAGTCGGGATAATGAGATGTCATATTTTGTTGCAATATCAAAATCAAAACCGCGCCCGCCGGGAAGCGATCGTATGGCCGAACGACATCGATATTCAAGGCGAAGTCGTTTCACGGACAAGCAGCAGGTCCAAAAATGCCGGCACAGGCGGGCCCGCGCGGCGTAGTTGCCACACCGGCGTCGCGATGCCGCCGTAATAGGGGCCGATATCTCTCGCCCGCCATTTCAATCGTTTGGGCCGGTATCCTTTTCGTTCAAAAAGAAATTCCAACCCGAGAACGGCGTCGGCGTCAAGCTCCGTGAAATCCATACCGACAACGCCCCGAAAATCCGTCTTCGCCTCAGGTTCGGCAAAACGGACTCTGCCGTAGCCCGCCGGCGTTCGTGACGATGCGGAAATGATCGAGGGTTGCACATCGGTTCGAACGTCGAACGTAACGGTCACGCGAACATCTTCGCAAGGCTCGCCCGTTTCGAAATCACGAACCCGAAAAGCGATGCGGTCCGGCAATTTCCACGAATGT
This sequence comes from Thermogutta terrifontis, assembly GCA_040393745.1. Lineage (GTDB taxonomy): Bacteria > Planctomycetota > Planctomycetia > Pirellulales > Thermoguttaceae > WRKP01. The sequence continues at coordinate 885 of JBEBTM010000163.1, forward strand.
TCGGCCGTCGCAGGCGTCAAACTCAGCGGTATCATCCCGGTACCGGAATGATGGAAGACAGGTTCCGTCACCGGCGCCGGGGTGTCCATGGCAAGCATCTTGACTGTGTAGGGCTCCTCACGCGGCCTGCAAACGTAAAATGGGTTTTCGGCACAATATGTTTTACCGTCTTTCGTTTTTCCTACGTACCGGACGGAGAGGAAAATCTCGTCTTCCGGCGCGTCACCCGTCGCCCAAAGACCGTCCTGGAACACCGTGCCACGCAGTTCGGGAACCTCGAGGATGCACGGTGCGGCGTCAATTTCCGGAACGGGATTTCCTTGCTCGTCGACGGCGCGGATTCGGATCGTCCGGCCACGCCGCATCGTGATATCGAAGGGCATTTTCAACGTCGTGGCGTCCAGTTCGACCGTAAAACGTTTCATCCCGTGTGCGAACACTTGCAGAGACAGTCGGGGGGAGCCTTGCGGATTTATTTCCGTGCGGTAACGACCGTTTTCGTCCGAGAAATTCGACTCGCCGAAAGCGGCCCCCGCGATCGGCTTGCCATCTTCGTCGAGAACCCGGCCTTCGAGAATGAACGGCTTTTCGGGAGGATCGAGCATGAAACGAAATCGCTTGGGATCCGGCTCGCCCGTTACGGCGTTGACGGAATCGGGCGGCTCACTGACGTAAACATGAAAACGGCGAAAATCCGGGTGTACCACGGTCACGGAAATGCGTTTGTCGCCTTTGAGAACCGGCCCAAAAGGGCACTTGCCTGCGTGATCTGTTTTTGCGCGAATTATATTCGGTTGCGTACGGGCCGGCAAGCGTACACCGTCGACGACGAAATCGGCGCAGTTTTCGATCTGCGCAACGATTTCTGCGTTTTCCACGGGCTTGCCCTCGGGGTCCGTGAATTCCAGTGGGAGCATCACGCCTTTTTTCATTTCCGCCGTCAGACGGGACGGAATTTGAACCGGGGCATTTTGGGTCAAATCCGCGTAAATATCGGCTTTTGCGGCGGACCAAACGCCGGACCAGAGATAACCGCCGGGCACGATCCGGCTCCCGGCGGAAATTTCGAGCGAAAATGAGCGGAAACGCTTGCCCCGATGTTCGGCAAGGGGAATATCGACGTTCCCGACGGCATCGGTTTCGTACTCGCTTTCAAAGGCCGGTTGACCGTCTTCCGGCGACGCCAGCTTCAACCGGACGGTTGCGCCGCCGACGGGCTCACCGGATTCCTTTTCACGCACTTCAAGACGAAGGACATCCGGGAAGGTCCAGGCGGAAAAAGGGTTCAGTTTTTCGTATCGAATATTTTCCGGAAGGCTGTCGCCGGCGATGACGGAAATGCAAAATCCGGCCAATATCGTTGTAAACAGTAATAATCGTTTCATGGACGTCGGGTGAAAAAGCGTTACCTCGCAATGATTGTTACGGGACCCAACAGCCCCGAAGGCTTCAAGGGCGAATCGGCGTTATGCGGGTTGACCGTGATCCATGTTTTCCGCTCGCTTTCCGGTAGTTTCGCATCGCCGACGAGCCGATTCACCCAGAGGTTGGTCACCTCGACCCGGAGCATATTTTCGCCGGACCGGACAAATTTCGTAACATCGACTTCCCAGGGAGCCGTCCAGAGCTTCCCGGCCTCATGGCCGTTGACGGTAACCGTGGCGAGAACCTGGACGTTGCCGAGATGAACGAACAGTTTTTTGTCCTCGACGGCGTTCAGCGTAAAATTCGTTTCGTAAACAGCCTTGCCGGAGTAGTATTTGATCGCATCATTTTCCGAAGCGGTCCAGTCGATGAGTTTTTCGAACGTTTGCGGTTCTTTCGGTCCCCGGTGAACGTCGTCGGATTCGAATCGAACCGTCCAAGGCCCCTCGACGGTCGCCACGATTTTTGGCTCAGGAAAATTGATTTTGAGCGCGTCTTCGAGATTATAGAATGGGCGTCGGACCGTATAACCGTCATTCACTTCAAGAACTTTTCGAAAAACGATGAATGCACTCCCCCAAGCATCGAGTTTGAGCGGTACGGTGGTCAAACCGTCTTTCAAGTCAAAGTCCGGCAGATTTCGTACTGTTCCGTCAACGGCATTCCAAAGTTCCGGGTATTTGCCATCAACACGGAACGTCGCATTGAACGTAATCGGTTCGTCGACTTGATTCGACAGGAAATAGATGTCCGTTCCATCTGCCAATTTTCGGTGAACGTACAACGTGTTCGGATTGTCGGTGATACAGTCCGTGGAAACCTTACCGAGTTCGAAAATCTCTTGAATGCTCTTTCCCGTAACAATCTTGCCGCTTCCCCAAAACTCGTCGGCCATCCTCTTGACTTCCTCATCGCAAGCGGGATAGTTCCGCAAACTCGGCGACCGAGTCGGTTTCGGGCCGCAAATCACGGCGCCGGCTTCGACGAGTTCTTTGATTCTTCTCAGCGTTTAAGGACGCATCGTGGTTTGGTTCGGCAGTACGAGAAGACGGTACGAGGTGCCGTGCGGCAAAACGAGTTTGCCGCCTTTTACCGTGAGTTTTTCACGGATCACTTCACCGTTAATATAATCGAACGAATAACCCTTAGGTAGCGGCGGATCACATGTGCCGGTCATTTTCGGGCAATCCTCGCCGATGAAATACGCCACATCGGCCACGTTTTGGCCCTGTTGCAGCATGAACATGCAGCGCCGCATGTACTCGATGAACGGCTTCATTTCATAGAACCAGGTATTCTTCCGGTTGAATTCCGTGGCGAACCAGGCGTTGATGCCCGGCGTTTTGTCGTCATACGGCTGGTGGATGTAAAGATGCAAAAGCGTGTCGTTGATTCCTTCGGTGTAAGACCAATCGCAACGTTTTTTCAGCAACCGGGGATATCGTTCGTAAACGCCGCCACCGGCCGTGAAGGATTCCGCCGAAATTTTCGTCTTGCCGTAAATGTGCCCGCAGGACGAAGCCGCGCGGTTTTCGATGCTGCCCAGGTCGCCTTCGTTCCAAAACTCGCCGCCGATTTCGTCGGATTGGCCGCCGTACTGCAAAAACTCGCCGGGAAATCCCCAGTGGCCGTAGCATTCCAGCCACGTCGTCATGCCGTGTTTGTTCGCCGCGTCACGCAAACCGCCGACATATTCATAAGCGACCCGGTCGGCCACGAAACGCCGCAGATCCCACAAAAAGCGGTCCGAAATCTCCGGGCTGCCCACGACCACGCCGTTCATCACGGGAATGAACGGTACGGGATTGTATTCGTACGTTTTATTGAACGCCTCGATGAAATCGTCGGTCCAATTTTGGCCGCCGGTTTCGTAGCTGTCCTGCACGGCCACTTTGAGCGACTTGCGGTCCGCCTCGGGGATTTTTCGTAACAGTTCGCCGAGATAAGCGTCGAAATGGAACGCGACGTGCTCCCGGCTCATTTTGTCGACTTCGAGCCCCTTGGCTTCCGGCGACGCGGGGCCGTTTTCAACCCCCGTGGTCATCATGCCGGTTCGCAGAATCGTCCATTCGCCTTCGGGAACGTTCCACGTCAGAACGCCGTCCGGCTTCATGAATTCCGTGATGTCAAGAACGTCTTTCGGATTCACGGCAAGGTTTATATCGTCGAGTTCCGGTTGCTCGGGCCACCTATAGGCGTCCCAAAGCGGCAGCGGCGTGGGCCACATTTTCGCGAGCGTCTTTTCGGCCACGGACTCGACGGCCGGATCGGTACGAAAATCGATTTCCAGCAGTGCGGGCCCGTGGACTTCGTGGAATTTCAGGCTGAATTCCCGGGTTTTGGTTGCCGGAATCGCGATCACGGCCGGAGCGAAAGGATTGAATCCGACGTTCAGCGCGGCGTTGCTTCGATTGAATCGGACCGTTTTCACGCTTTGAAAAACGCCGCCGATCTTTGCGGAAATTTCCACGTTCACACTCGTCGGGGTCATCGTTTTGAAGACGAGCGAGCGAATCGTTTTCTCTTCGCCGAGGTTCACGTCGAACACGTCGCCGTGCTTTTCAGTTTGGAATGGAATCTTTAAACCTTTATTTTCCGGGGCTTTGAACGCCAAAATCTTTACGTCTTGAAAACCCTCGCCCGGTGCGGCGAGTTTCCCTTCGAATTTTTTCGGCCCGATACATTTCGTTTCGGAAAATGCCAAATAGCGCATGGACCGTTCCGGTTCGATCCAAGGTCCGCCGGACTGGCTCCAACCGGGGCTGTTGAAGATGCCGATGTCGATGCCCAGCCGGGTTGCAGTTTTCAAGGCTTCGTGCGTGATGTCCCACCAGGCTTCGGAGAGAACCTTGTGGGGGCCGTAATCACCGCCCTGCTCGCCGATGGTTCCGATGAAGGCCCGGCCGATGCCGACTTCCTTCATCGCTTCAAGGTCTTTGACCACGCCTTCCTTGGAGATATTGTCGTTGATCCAGTACCAATACACGCTGGGACGAATGGTCTCCGGCGGGGTTTGGAAATTCCTTTCAAGATCGTTCGCAAACAGGCCGGCGGCGAAAAACGCGAACACGAGGGATAGTAATCGTTTCATCATGACTTCAGGTTAAATGCTACACAAAAGCAGGACCCCGGCGTCTGCGCCGCCTGTATTTTAGTCCGTCCGGCAGGCGCATTAGCCGAATGTGTTTCCCATGCTGAAAATCGGGAGCAGCAACGAGACGATAATGTAGAACACCGCCGTGGCCATCGCCAGGAGCATGAGCGGTTCGATCAGCCGGACGAGCATGTCCAGTTGCCGGGCCGTGGTCTTTTCGATTGTTTCCGCAATATTGACCAGCACGCTTTCCAACGTGTTCGACTCCTCGGCCACGGAAATCATCGCCATCACCTGGGGTGGGATGATGCCCGTCTCCGCCAGCGGTTTTGAGAGAGGTTCACCGCTGGAAACGTTTTCCGCCGACCGTTTGACCGCCTCGGCAAGAAGCGTGTTGCCGGTTGATTGGCTGCTGATCTCCAGCGAACGAAGAATCGGCACCCCGTTTTCCAGGAGCGTCCCCAGAACCCGACAGAATCGTGAAACGGCACTGCTGAGCAAAATATTCCCGACCAGCGGCGTGCGTAGCTTCAGTCGATCCCAGACACGAACGCCCCAGGGCGTGGAAAGCTGACCTTGAATCCAAATCACGGCGAATACGAAGGCCCCCCCGACGTAAATTCCGTAAGCGAGGAGGATTTTCCGCATCCAGAGAAGTGACTGCGTCGTCAGCGGCAATGGATCACCCGCGGCTTCCATTTGCTCGAAAAACGGCATGAACATCGGCACGAAGAAAAGCAGCAGTACGACCACGACCGATATGCCGACGACAAAAAGAATCGCCGGATAGATCATCGCTCCGATGACCTTTCCTTTGAGTTCCGCCTGCTGCTCCAAAAATTTCGCGGTTCGTCGCAGCGCGTCTTCGAGAAAAGCCCCTTCCGCACCGGCCCGGATAATACTGATCGTCAAGTCATTGAATATGTCACGGTGAATCGAAAAGGCGTTGTCGATTGCCTCACCGTCGGCGATGCGGTCCCGAATATCCTCCAGGGCGTCTCGCATCGTCGGATTTGCCGTCTGGTTGACCAGAACTCGAAAGGCTTCAAGGACCGGCACGCCGTTTTCAAGGAGGTCCGCAAGCTGATCCAGTGTTTCTGAAACCTGACCGTCGGAAACCTTGCGCTTGAAAAGATTTATATTGATTTGCCCCCGTTGGGCATCTTCCATACGGATGGGAAAAAGTTGCAAGCGATGGAGCGCGTCGAGGGCCTCACGCTTGGAGTTGGCCGTGAGCCGCCCCGTGACATCGCTTCCCCCCGCGGTTCGAGCTATATAATGGTAATCGGGCATGAGGGAAGTTTAACGAATCCCCGTTTTCAACGCAAGCCCTCCGTTCGGGCGACGAGAAATGTAAAGCTTCATTTCCGTCAAATCCGAGAATCTGGAGGGCTCTTGCGGGGAATAGTTTCCGAGTACCGCGTGTTCACGTTATGGCGGAGAAATTCATCTTTTTCAGATTTTTTCTGTCACACTCGGTGGGGCGAAGGAATTCTTCTGTCGTTGGAACAAAGCCTTCCTGGTTTTCGCCCCGTGGAAAAAGAATCCCGGGGAGATGGTATTTGGATGCGGTTGTACTGCATGTCATAAACCCTCTATTTCAAGATAGGACCATTACTCCGGTTCCGTAGTTTCTTCGTGGTGTTTAAACCATGAAAAAGTGACAGGTTTATGGCGGTTTGAAGTAGAAAACCATGAATGATACCATGCAAAACGAAAGCGGCATCGAAGCGGCTGAGCGTTTTCTCAGCGAATATGATTTTGTCAGGCGTTTTTCTTTTTATTGCGTGCCGAAGCGGGATCTGGCCGAGGAACTGGCCCACGATGTTTTCAGCATTTTTGTCGAAAAAGCGGAACAATGGGATTTGGACGCCGATATCCGGCCCGTTCTGGTCCGGCTGATCCGTTCGCAGGGAGCCAAAAAATGGCGGGATTATTATCGCAACGCCCCGGAATCCCTGCGAAAAATCGCGTTGCTCAAGCAGGAACTCCTGGCTCCTTACGCATCGGAACTGGAAAACCGCTTTGAACAAGAGGAAAACATCAAGGTGTTGGACGCCTTGAAACATTGTATCGAAACGCTGCCCGAGAAAAGCCGACTCCTTGTCAAATCATATTACTGGAACGAAATTTCCATGGCCGATATTGCGGAATCGTTAAACGTCAAGGCGTCGATGGTGCGTCAGGCGATGGTCCGCATCCGGATCAGACTCCGGGGTTGCCTCCAGAGAAAGCGACCGAACGAAGAACACGATAACAACCCGTCACGATAACTTTCAAGAGCTCCATGCCCACAAGAGAATCGGCCAATCCTTCGGGACGCCCCCCAAAAAGCCTGCGCCTGGACAAAGTCGTCCCGGGTCTTCTCGGTGCCGCTTCCGATTCCCGGGACGATCTGAACGCGGAATCTCTTCTTCTGCTTCAAAAGGCCGTCTCGGATGAACTCACCGAACCCGAGGCGAAGCGATTCTTGGAATGCCTGGAAAACGATCCTCTGTTGAAGCAGATATTTGCACGAGAATTACTGGCGGACAATCTGCTCTACGAAACCGTTCGCTCGGCCATCCGGTCCAGTGACGTAAGCATGGAATCGCTGGATATTGACGCCTTGATCAAACTCGCGGCGGAATCCCCCGCTTTGCCCCACGGGACGGGCCTGGCGGGCATACGTTCGCCGAAGGTCGCGAAACGCCCGGAAACGATGCAACCCTATCGCTTTCCGGCGAGGGCTTTCATGGCCGGTTTTCTGACCATTTTCTGCTGCGTCGTCATTCTCGCCTTTTTCCCGAAGAACCGGAAATCGGAGTTTTCCGACCCGGTCGGCCGAAACGACATTGCCGTGATGACACGTTGTGACGACGTTCTCTGGAATGTCGAAGGGACGCCGCCCGCACCGGGCCAATCGTTTCCGGCCGGTTCGCTTCGTTTCGAATCGGGGACCGTCGAGCTGTTGTTTTATAACGGCGTGCAGGCGGTCATCGAAGGGCCGGCCGAAGTGGTTTTAATGTCGCGAAAAAGCGTCTTCTGCCATCGCGGAAATTGGAGCGTGACCGTCCCGTCGCTTGGTTCCGGGTTTGAAATCCGAACGCCGCAGGGCACGATCCGGGACCTGGGTACCCGGTTTTACGCCTCGATCACCCATGCCGGATTCGATGTCGATGTCATGAAGGGCATTGTCGAAACGGAAAACAACAAGGGCGTAAAAAAGCTTCTCGCCACGGGAAATCGGGGCGTTTTCGAGATCGGCGAACCGTTCCGACTACTATCGACCGAGCCCGAGCGGTTTGTCTCC
>JBEBTM010000164.1:0-8686 GCA_040393745.1 Thermogutta terrifontis
TGAAGTCGGCGCCCCCCAGCATGTGCTGAGGTACTGGGAGACAAAGTTCGACATCGACGTCCCGGTCAAGCGGGCCGTCGGGCGCAGTAACTATCGCACAGAAGACGTCATGGTGCAGAAGTCTGTCCGCCGCCTGCTGCAAGAGTTGCTTGACATGGGCCAGGATCAGGACGCGACCGTTCCAGAGCGTGGTCGCATCACGACATATTGTAGCAATAATTGGCGTCTTACCGCCGCCGGTGGGTATGACGACGCAGGGGTTGTCGTCCCGTTTCCGGAGATAATCGTAGACGGCGTTGACGGCGTCCTGCTGGTAGGGTCTGAGTTGCATCGACATGACAAAACAATCAAGAAACGGAAAGAGGTGGAGAGGGAGGCCGGTGGACCTTGCAACGACATTCGTCGCCGCTGACGATTTCGTCGTGGATGACTTCGGTGCCGCCGACTTGCGCGCTTCCGGTGATGAGGCTACGGCCACCGATGCGGCAGGAGCCGAAGGCGACCGCGTTGTTGGTGAGCCGGCTGGAGGCGCCGAGGATACAATGGCCGCTTGCCCATCCTTTGCCGGAAATCGTCGACCGGCCTTGAGCGATGGCGAACGCGGAGATCGACCCTTCTTCGAGAATCCTGGCCGACCCGCGCACGGTCGAATCGCCGCGTGCGACACCCTTGTGCCTGATGGAGCCGTGCTCCAGCAGCTTGGCCCGGTCGCGGATCTCGGCCATGTCGGTCATGTGCGGCAGGAGCCGGCCGCTTTTGCGGCGGATCGGCAGGCAGCGGACGACGCAATCGTCCGACGCCGTCGCTACGCCGCTCAGGAACGAATGCAGCCCGATTCGGGCGCGCCCGCCGACATAGCAATTTGCGTTCAAAATAGCGAATTCTTCGATGACGCAATCGGAACCGGCCATCGCCCGGCCGAATAATTTCACCTGGCCGGTGACGAACGCATTGCCGGAAATGGACGCCTCGTTGTAACAGACGGCCCCCGGCGTCAGCCAGCAATTGCCGGACTGGGACAGGTTGCGTGTGTCTTCGAGGAAGCCGCCGAGCGTGCCGGCCTTGATGTCGCCGAAGTCGCGTTTGGCGATGATCTGGTGAAGGACGATTCCTTCCGGAAGCGTCATGATATTTTTCGTAAACGTGTATTTGTACATGAAAAACCTGTATTCGGGGTGGGATCGGGGAAAACGGTTCACATGAGGGCCGGGTCGCCGACTTGGGAAATTCCCAAGTTGTGCATTCGAGGGTTACAGGGTGGGAAACGGATCGTCCTGATCGGCTTCGATAAGTGTTCGTTTCAAGGCGGCGAGGCATTCGATGAGATAATCCCGTTCGAAATAATGCCGCAATTCACAGGCGAACAGTTGCGGATTGTCGGGCGGCAAAGATACCTTGAGGTAGCCGCGTCCCTTGTAGGTGTGCAGATTGCGTTTTTTGCGTTTTTTTCCGGGCAATTCGTCCAGCAGTTCGACCTTGTCGGGATCGTTCGTCGGCGTGATCAGCGCCGGGTCGGGCGCCGACACTTCGAGGAATTCACCGCAAGCCGGACGATAAGACCAGCACTCCTCATCCGTCAATTCGCATTGATTGTCCCGTTGGTGCTGGCAGTGGCCGCAAAAGAGCCGACGTTTATCGGAACACCGGACGGTTTTGTCGCCGATTCGGACGGTGTTTTGCGTGTAGACTTGGTCGCCGCGTCGCACTTCACGGGAATCTATCTTGCAAATTTTGCAAGATAGCTCCAATTCGCGTCTCACGTTTTGAACTGTCGTATGGCTTACACCGACATGCTTGGCGATCTGGTTGTCACTTAATGCCGCTCCTTTCGGATGCATCAAAGCCCCTTCGACCGCCCGACGTTTATCGGCGTTCGTCCGTCGCAGGCCGTGCAGTTGGTTGGCCGAGAATGAATCCCACCGGGCGTCCTCCAAGGTGCCAATCCGCTGCTCGGCTATGATCCAGTCGTTCGGTCGGATCTTCAGGTGCGCGAGGAAACGGTGGAAGCCGTCGACGAGAATGAACAGGTCGTTCGCTTCATCGTAATAGGCGAGGATCGGCGGGAATTCCGCGCCGCGCAACATGGCCTCGACATAATCGTCGACGACTCCCTGATTGATTTCGACACGCGATTGCGTGTCACTTTCCATTCGGATTTTCTTCGGATCGATCTTCGAGGCCATGGGTGTCGGTTCCTGTTTCGTGGTTCGGGATGGTTGCGATCAGGTTGGCGAGTTTCGGCAGGTCGTCCAGTTTGACGATGGCGACCCAGGGTTTACGATTCTGGCGGTGCAGGACGACCGGCACTTTTTCGCCGGCGTCGCGCGTGGCCTGTTCGATTGCGTCGAAGAGCCGAAGCCGCTCGGTCCTCTTGCATTCGATGTGGATGTCGGGCAGGTCGGTCACGACGTCCGGGGAATCGGGCCCGCCGCAGTATTGGACGCCGCGACGAGCCCCGACTCCGAGGACGCGAGCGAGTTCCCTCGCGAGTTCCCGCTCACCGACCTTTCCCTTTTCCTTGGACATTCTTCCCATCGTGTCACTCCAGACCGAGCGTAAGCTGCCCGGTACCGTAGTCGTGGAAAACCCGATCGATCAGATCGGTTCGGGACGGCGATTGCGGCTTCGGATCGTCGTCGTGAAAAAGCATTTCCATCTCGAACTTGCGGGTGATGGTGACCTCGGGCGTCTGCTGGACGGAGCAAACGCTGATGTAGACTCGGTTCTTCATGCGAAGCAGCTTTCTTGGGCTAGGTGTTGCTCGGACGGGTTCAGGACTCGGATCGAGCCCAGGGGACGGAGTTGGCGGCCGGGGTCGGCGTTTGCGAGGCGGAGAGCGGCGGGTGGTTCTCCCGCTTGGCGTAGCCGCGCACTTCGTTGCGGATGTCGCCGGTCGCGTCGTCCTTCTTGCAGATGACCTTCACGCTCATGGGAAGGTTGTGCAGTTCGACGGAGTCCTGCGGTTTCATGATCCCGACCGCGTGGCAGATCGCCGACAGGTTCGCCCGGGCGATCTCGACGGTCTGGGCGTTCGGATGGTCAATGCAGAGCCGGTCCCAGACTTTGCGGCCTTTGCACTCGCCGTCGAGGATCGTCATCTCGATTTCGAGGTACTGGCCGGCGCCGTTCTTGGTCGGCTTGGTGGAGCTGGCGGTGATCTCGGCGATGTAGTTGCCGGCAGGCAGCGGGGTGGAAGAGGTACTCGGCTTCACTTGGGAAGCGTCGAAATTCAGTGTGGCCATAAGGGGTTCCTGCTGAGAGGTGAAAACGGGTGCAAACCGGGAGCGCAACGCTCACACGGTTCGTGGGAAAGAGCGCCCGTCGAAGCGGACGGACGCTGTCACAACAGAGAGACTCGTCGCCGGAGCGACGTGATTACAGAAGGGACGTTTCCGTGTCGGCGGGTTCGTCCATGTTGGGCTCGGGAATCGGGAACCAGTCTTTCGACGGTGTGAACGATTGAGCGTTCTCTTCGCCATGCAGGAAGATCAACAGCGCCTTCTGTGTCATGGCGAAGATTTCACGCCGGGTGTTTTCCCGGCGATCCGACCACTGCTCCAAGCAGTTACAGAGCCGTGTGATCGTGTGATCACGGTCGGGCCGAGTCAGCTGGTTGACGAACTCGATGAGGCGTTCTTCCGGTGCGGTGTAACGGGCTTTGGCAATCACTCCGCGCACCGTTCATCGTCGATACGCTGGTCCTTATAGCCGCGAAACAGGTCGACGACGAACGTAATGGCGCCCGAATACTGCGGAAAGAGACGGTTCAATTCGGCGTTGCTCCAACGGGTCGTCATACAAAACCGGCCGGCCAGGAAACTGCGGAGTGTCTGGAGATGCTTGGACGAGATTCTCGCATCCCGCATCCCGAGCCGGAGCATGTCCAGGTTGCTCCGGTTCCGTCCGCAATCGATGAACGCGAAATTTTCGGTCGGTTCATTGACCACGACGAGCATCGGTAGCGTCACGCCTGTTTGAATGATGGCTTGCAGGCGGTGCTGTCCGTCGATCAGGACACCGACCTGCGTAAAGGCGAGTCCCTGGTGCGTTCGCTGCCAGAGTCCGGCCTTGATCTGCCGCACGTAGCGGGCAACCGTGTTTTGGTTTGCCGGACGGTTGAAATTACCTCGAGCCAGCCAGGCGCGTGCCAACTCGGGTGTCACTTCGACGAGAAATACGTTGTGAAACGGTTTCGCATTGGGGGGAAGAATCGGATGGGTCATCGTGTTTTCCGGGGTAAGAATGAAAGTATCGAACGGGAAAGTGGAAACCGGCAGCGGATTATTTGCGTTTGGTTTCCTTGTATCGTTTCGTGTCCTCGAGAATCCGACGGACGAGTTCCAACGCCGCTTTCTGGCCGTACTGCTGGTGACAGCACATCTGGTGGACACCGGCTTCGATGGCCAGGGGCAGAAAATCCTGCGGGAAATGGGCGATCAGGTTGCCGATCAGCAAGGTCGGATCGTCGTGCGGAATTTCCTTGATCGTGGTCTTAGGCACATAGCGTTCCCTGCCGGTCGAGCCGGGCTGTTCGCCGGGCCTGCAGTGCAGGCCGATGCCGGTCGGCTGATCGTCGTAATCGACCATCTCGGATGCCGGCGGCGTGGAGTCGACGGTCGACTCGTCCTGCGCTGGCGTATCGATGAGCGTTTCCGTGTCGGTCTGTGCCGCTGCTTGCTTCGCCTCGTCCTTCAGGCGGTTGTATTCCTTGTTGATCGAGGTTCCTTTTTCGCCATTGCGGAGTTTTTCCTTGGTATCCTCGTCGGCGTGTTCGGCGATATAGGTTGCTTGCCTGATCGTACTTGGTGCTACACCCGCAATCTCCGCAAGCTCTTGTCGAGTTTCTTTCCGTTCCGTTGAATTCAACGGAACGGTATTTTGCTTGAGACCGGCCATTTGTCGTTCCTTCGCTTTTGCGGCAATCACGGCCTTGATTTTCAAGGCAAGCTCGGAACGATGATAAGGAGTGAGGTTACGCCGGTGTTCCTGATGTTTTCCGGCCCAGAGCTTGGCGTCGTCCAGACTCTCGAATTCGAGTTGCCGAACATTGAAAGGAATTCCGTGCTTGCTACAGATTTCGTAACGGTGATGCCCGTCAACAAGAAGGTCGTTCCAGGCTACCAGCGGTGCGATACAGCCGTCTTTGAGCAGACTGGCTTCAAGGCCGGCGCTTTCCTTGGCGGTCAGCGGCGGAAGCAGGGATTTCAATTCGTCGTGGATCGTGAGTGTCGTTGTCATGAGGTTTAATGGGTTAAGGGTTCAATAGGTCTGAAATAGTCGGAAACGGGCAACGTTTTTCACGTACGTCTTGCATCCTTCTGCATGTCATGGAAGTTCAGCAGGTTTTCCGGCATAGGCTTCGCAAAGGTATTTGTGAATGGCGTTCGCTTCGTCCTGGCCGTGAGTGGCGCGGTATTCGTGCAACACACGGAGCAGAGTTTCACGCACCCACTCCGGCGAAAACCGTCGAACCATCCACTGGGCGACCTTTAATGAGGTAAGGCATAAGGGCGTGTCCGGTTCGGCTTGCGACGATACCGGCATCGGTTCAGGCGTCCGATCCGCCCGCAATCGCATGTATTCCCCATGGATACTTGTCCCTTTTTCGCCGCGTCGGAGCCGGTCTTTCGTCGAGTCGTCCGCATGTTGAACAAGGAATTCCACCTTATCGAGCGTGTTGGGCGAGGTCGCGGCCATTTTGGCCAGTTCTCCCCGCGTCGAAATCGGGGAGCCGGAAAGGTTCGACTCACCTCGGGCGAACGAGGCACCCATTCGTTGTCGTTCCTTGGCTTTTTGAGCGATACACGATTTCAGTTTCAGCGCCAGTTCCACACGATGATAAGCCGTCAGATTTCTCCGGTGCTGTTGATGCATGCCGCTCCAAAGTTTAGCATCGTCCAGGCTGCTGAACCGCATATTACGAACGGAAAACAACAGTCCGTGTTTGCAACAGATCTCGTAACGTTGATGGCCGTCGACGAGTGTGTCGTCCCAGACCACCAGCGGCGAGATACAGCCGTCCTTGAGCAGGCTCGCTTCGAGGCCGGCGTATTCTTCAGGGGTCAGGGGTGGGAGCAGTGACTGGAGTTCTTCGTTGATGATCAATGTCGGGTTCATAGGATTTCAAGGGGTTAAGGTTCAAACTGATACGGAAAATTTAGGTGCAGTCGGCGATGATGCCGCCGATGAGCGGCGGCCATGAGAGCGGCACGGTGTCGGGCAGGTTGTAGCGGTTCTTGGCGACGCCGACCGCCGAGGGCGTACAGCGAAGCACACGCTGGCCGCCGCTCTTGTCGCCTTTGGCGGCACTGAACTCGCGGGTGGCGAGCAGGGTCGCGTCGCACCAGTCGCAGAGCAGTTCCGTCGCGAGTTTGTGCAATCGAGGCGTGAAGCGGTCGAACGCCGCCGATTCCGGGTCCGTGAATTTCTCGATCCGGGCATGGGCGAGCAGGATGACCGTCATGCCCTTTTCTTCACGGAGATAACGGAGGGCGTCGATGAATTCACGCCAGTAGGTCAGGGCGTGGACGTATCCTTTCCCGAAGCCGCCATCGACTTTTTCGATGCTCTTGACGCCGTACTGCTTGCACAGGTGTGACCAGATGAGCCGTTCGAGCCAGTCGCAGGAGTCGATCGCCACGGTGCGGTAATCGTGCTCCTCCGTCGCCAGCGCCGCCAGCGACGCGGTCACATCGTCGTACTTGCGTGCAAGCGGGAACGAATCGCAGGCGATCTGGTCCAACCCGTCTTCGGTGGGGATGAAAATGGTTTTTTCGGCCTGCGAGGCGATCGTGGATTTACCGATCCCTTCCGAGCCGTAGATCAGGATTCGGGGCGGCTGTTGCCGTTTCCCCTTATTGATCTGTTTGAGTAATGACATGGGGGTTCCTTTAGCGAAATGCTCGTGAACACGGACCTCGAAGACGATCGTCGAGGTCGCCGAAATATCGTTCCGATTCGAAGTAGAATCCCTCGTCGTTCTCCGGCTCGCCGTCGCAGAGAAAAGGGGATTCCAGTCCGAATCCGTAGGGTTCCAGACTCTGCATGGCCAGCCGTTCCTCGCGGCAGAGCGGGCAGTCTTCACCGTAATACGGCGTCTGGCAGTAGGGGCAGTTTCGTTGTCTCATGGTGTCCTCAGATCAGGGTCAAATAGCGCAGCTCCTCGAAGCCGGTCGGCCAGTGCTGCCGGTCGCGTGCCGTGCGGAGCCGTTCGATCGCCGCGTCGATTTCACGCTGCGCGCTTTCGAGCGTCTCGCTGGTAAGCATCCAGGTGCCGCAGCGGAAAGGTTCCTTCTTTTCCACGGCGATGATGTAGACGGGCACCATCTCGCCGATACGCCGGTCCATAATCGCGCGATAAAAGGCCAGTTGGTGGTGGTAGCCGAACCGGCGTGCGTCGTGCTCGAAATAGGTCAGGTCGTCACAGGTCTTCAGGTCGACGATTCCCTCGTGCGGGTTCGTCCAATCGATCCGTATTTGCGACGGAAAGCCTTGATACTCCACTCGGATCACGCCTTCGGCCCTGCCCTCGGAGAGCAGCTCGCGCGCCTTGTCGTTCGATAGCACGCCGGAGGCGAGATTCTCGATCAATTCCGCTTTATCGAACGGCAGCACGGGTTTGCTCTGCTCCTCCTGCCATTCGAGAAATTTTTTCGTGGTCGGGCCGTAGGGCTTTCCGGTGGACGGATTGATCGGGCCGCCCACGGCAAATTCCGATTCGTACACGTCCCGGCCTTCGAGAATCCGGCAGTGTGCCGCACGCCCGATGAGGTAGGCGTTCGATTCCGATTCGCGGATCAGTCCGTTTCTCTTTTTGAAGTAGAGATACGGGCAACGCATGAAATCGAGCAGTTGGTGACTGGACAGATTCTCGGACGCTTTGGCGTGGTATTCCTCGGCGGGTTCCCGAATCAGGACGTTCAGGTCGATCAGGTGCGACATGATGATGCTACGATAAAGAAAAAATCTTCATGGCGACGAGCGACGTGCGTCGTTGCACGTCTGCTGACTCGTTGCCGGGCATCATCTATATCGCGGGAGCACCTAAATGTTTTTCGCGCGCAGTCGAATTTCTTCGATTTGTCTCGAAATGGTCGCATCGGACAGACCGAGGCAGGCGGCGATTTCGGATTGAGAATGCGTCTTGAACAAACGGAAGACGTCGGCAAGAGGGGCCGGGAGCGATTTCTCGAAATCGGCGAGATCCATTTTCAGGATCGCGCGGTCGATTTCGTCGTCCTCGCCCGGAAAGACGTCATTGAGAAGCGGATGGTTTTCCGGAGTTTCGTTGGAGATTTCCTCGGCGTTGGAATAACGCCGGAGCGTGCGGAAATAATCGCGGATGCCGAAACCGATCGTCCGGTCGATAAACGTTCGCTCAGAGCAGTCGGTCGTATTCTCGGCCTCCGCGACCCGGAGGATCAGTTCGTTCCGCAGATCGTCATAGAAGGGTTTTCGTGTATATTTCGTGATGGCTTTATCGACGTATTCGATGATCGTATCGAAATTATTCATAGAGTATCCTTTCCTGGGAATAAATGTCGGAATCCTTTTGCCACAATTATAATAATTGTGTCGATATTGTGAGACGGCATGTCTCCGGCGCGCGGCATCTCATCCTGAAAGAGATGGAGCCGGCCGGGGACTCTATATATAAGGAGAGAGATTAGTCGATCATGGCACGGAT